>CAZDGY010000124.1:0-10736 GCA_964504685.1 uncultured Kofleriaceae bacterium
AGTACGGCCAGCCGTAGTCGACGTACCCGCCGGCGTACCCGGCGTCGTAGGCACCGGACGCGTACTCGTCGCGCTCGAAGCGATCGAACGCGGTGCGCGACGCGACGGTGCGCGCCGGCGTGGTGACTTGCCACAACACCTGAAAGCCGGGCAGCTGCGCGTCACTGTGTACGGTCGCCGGAACCGGGAAGTACAAATCGATGACGTGGCGCTCGTGCTGCGCGATCGTCACGATCGGCATCGTCTGGACATCGGCGTTCGCATAGATCGGTACACTTTGCCCCTCGCCTGCGATCTCGACGAGTTGCTTGCTCGTGTCGATCGTCCACGGCTGAGTGTCACCGTCGTTCGCAGCGATCATCCGCACGTGGAGCGCTGGCATCGTCGTGCCCGTGGGCGACAGTGCGGCGATTCCGTACGACGTAATCTGCACCGTGCCCTGCGGCGCCTCTTGCGGGATCGAGATGCTCTGCGCCGGCATACCTGCGGCGACCGAGTTCGGCATGTCCGGGGTATAGGCGTAGTCCGTCGTCGCGCACGCGCCCAGGCCGCACGCGACGAGGACCGATACAAGAATTTCTGACGTCTTCATGGTGAGTCCTCGCCGACATGCGCTGCATCGCGCGTGCCGCGGACTCACATCGCGCGTTACTCGAGCTCGAACTCGGCGTGCACGATCGTGAAGATGTCTTTCTCGAGCGAGCTCGTATCGTTGTTGCCCTGATCGTTCGTCGCGGTCGAGTTCGCCGGGTTGACGTTGATGATACCCATGTCGGCGACGAGCAACTTGCCGATGTCGGCGCC
Organism: uncultured Kofleriaceae bacterium; assembly: GCA_964504685.1. Lineage (GTDB taxonomy): Bacteria > Myxococcota_A > Polyangia > Haliangiales > Haliangiaceae > JABFXX01. The sequence continues at coordinate 805 of CAZDGY010000124.1, forward strand.
GCCCGTCGTCTTCACGATGTTCTCGGCGCGAGCGCGCGCGTCCTTGCCGGCGGCCGCGAGCATCTCGACTTTGAGCTCGCCGAGCCGCGTATAGAAATACTGCGGTTCGGCCGACGTGATCGACACGCCTTGTTCGAGCAGCGACGTGATCTCGCGCGATGCGCGCTCGACGCGCTTGACGTCGTGCGACTCGACCGTCACCGATTCGCGCGTGACGTACCCCTTCGGGATCTTCTTCTCGTTGTGGGTCGCGACGTTCGAGTTGTTCGGCCCGACCGGCAGCACCTTGACCTCGTCGACCGTGTCGAACTCTTGTTCGAACGTCGTCGATGACGGCTGAATCTCGTCGGGCTTGATGCCCTGCGCCTGGAGAAATGCGACGGCCTTGTCGCGCTCGTCGTGCAAGATCTTGTAGGCCTCGGTGCGATCCGCAGCGTGTGCTTCGAGCGTCGCACTCCATTGGATCAGGTCCGAGACGATCTGCTTGTGCGCGGAGCCGGTGACCTTGAGCGTTCGCTTTTCGGGGCGGACGCGCACGCTGTGCCAGGTGCTAAAGCCGATCGCGGTCGACCACACCATCGCGCCGGCGAGCGCGATCAGCCCGAGCGGGCGAAGATCGAGCCAACGGGGGACCTCGCGTTGTTTCTTGAGAGGCGTTTCCATCGAGCGCTCCTGAAAGTAGGTAGCGATCGAAGGCGCAAGTCCGAGGAATTATTTCTCGAGCTCGTACTTTTGTACCAATCGGATCAGATTTCGGCGCGACACCTTGAGGTCGTCGGCGGCGCGGGTCTTGTTGCCGCTGTGGCGCCGCATCGCCGCTCCGATCATCTTGCGCTCGAGCGCTTCGATCGCAGCCGGGAGTGACCCGGGCTCGCCGGGCGCAGGTTCGGCGACGACGTGATGCCGAATCCGCGGCGATAGCAGCTCCGCGCCGATGATCTGGGCATCGCCTGCGAGCACGACCAGCCGCTCGATCTCGTTCTCGAGCTCGCGCACGTTGCCGGGCCAAGCGTAGCCGAGCAATTGCGCGAAGCACTCGGGTGCGAGCTGCTTGGGGCCACCGCCGTTGCTGTGGCGTCCGAGGAAATATTCGATCAAGCGCGGCACGTCATCGCGGCGCGCGCGCAACGCCGGCAGCTCGACGTTGATGACGTTGATCCGGTAGTAGAGGTCCTCGCGAAACTGACCGGCCTTGACCATCGCGCTGAGGTCGCGATTCGTCGCGGCGATGATCCGGACGTCGACCTTGCGCGTGGCGGTGTCGCCCACGCGGGTGAACGTGCCCTCTTGCAGCACGCGCAGCACCTTGACTTGGAGCATCGGCGACATGTCGCCGATCTCGTCGAGGAAGAACGTCCCGAGGTCGGCGACATCGAACAGGCCGGCCTTCTCTGACACCGCGCCGGTGAACGCGCCGCGCGCATGGCCGAACAACTCGGAGTCGAGCAGGTTGTCGTTGAAAGCAGAGCAATTCGTGACGATGAAAGGGTGATCGCGCCGCTCCGAGCGCTGATGGATCGCGCGGGCGACGAGCTCCTTGCCCGTGCCGTTCTCGCCGGCGATCATCACGGTCGAACCCGAAGGACCGACGCGATCGATCAGCGAGTACAGCTCGAGCATCGCGGGCGACGAACCGACGATCCCCGCGTAGCTCGTGCGCGCACCCGGCGGCTCGATCTGAGCGACGCGTTCGGCGAGCGCACTCGCAACATCGGCCGCGGCTTCGCCGAGCATGTGCTCGATCAACCCGAGCTCGGGCGTCGACAACGTCGGCGCGATCACCGCGAGCCCAGCGCCGTTCGGCGCTTGAGGCGACACCGCGGCGTATGAGCAGGCCTCGGCCGGCCGGTGCTCGACCAACGTCAGCTCGAGCTCGCGTCGGCGCAGCACTCCACGCACGTGCCGGAGCACGCGGAGGTCCAGGCCCTGCCACCACGGAGCGCTCACGGCCGGCAGTGTGACAAGCCGTCACAGAAAGAGAAAGGAGAAAGGTGACGCTGTCGCTATTGTCAACCTGCCTCGCACGAGGCCCGCCGTAAGCAGCAGCAATCGCAACGATTAGCTGGGGACGCTGTCGCTATTGTCAACTTGAGGCGGTCGAGACACGAGACCACCTCGCGGTCAACTGCGCGATAGCCAGCGCCGATCAGTCAGGGAGATCGACGCACCAGCGCAACGCGGTTCTGCACTCTTCCCACGCCGCTTCGTCGGGCACGAGATACGGCGATTCGAGCGTGACGACCTCGAGCCCGCGCTCGATCCCGTACTTGCAGCCGAACGAGCCCGGCGTCGGATAGCCCATGTCGGGCTCGGCGGGATAGCCGCACATCCCGGCCATCGCGCGCGCGAGCTCCTCGCCGCCGCCATCCCAGTTGACCATGCGATACGTCGAGTGCAGCGCGACGAGCCGATGCGCGGCGATGCGATCGATAAGCTCGACGAGCGCTCGAGTCTCTGGCTGATCCTCGGCCGCACTCCCTGGGTTGTAGCCGGGCCGGCGCTGCGTACCCCACGACGCGGTTGCGAAGTTGCGATTTAGATCGACGTCGTTCGCGTTGTTGCGGGTCCCGGCGAGCACGCCATCGACGTTGACGCACGGGACGATCCACGTGTCGCGCCCGGGCGGACGCTCGACGAGCTCGTCGCACAACCGCTCGAGCATCAGCTGAGTCACCGCTTCGTCGCCGTGGATCGCTCCGAACAACAGCGCGGGCGGGCGAGGCTTCGCGTAGCTCGGCGGCAGGAAGTGCACCGCTTCGATCGGTCGGCCAAGGACGGTCTTGCCGATCACGAGCTCGCGGCGATGACTCACTCGAGCTTCTTTCCAAACATGGTCGCGAGGCCGTAGCCCGCGAGCACGATGTACGTCGTTTCCTGGACCCAGCCGAGCAGCGCGGTGTACGGGCTCTTCGAGATCGCATCGCCGATGCCGCCCGCGATGATGACGCCGGTCAGGTTAGTCAGCGCCGGCCACAAGATCAGCAAGAACGCGATGATCTTCGCGCCACCGGTCGTCGGCGCCGGCATCCACGCGAGCAACGCGAGCACGACGAGCACGATGTTCGCGAACTCCAACATCGACGTGACTTTTGCCGAGCCCGGTGCGTCGATCAGCGCCTTGATCTTGCCGACGACCGGAATTTCACCACCGGCGGGCACGAGCAATGGCACGAGCACGCACAACACGCCGATCGTGACGAGCACGCGGGGCAACGTCGACTCGCGGTACTCGTGGCGCACGAGCAGACCAGGGATCAGCGTGATCACCGCGCCGAGCTTGACGAGCACGGTCCAATCCGGGACGTCGCCCGACTGCACGATCGAGACGATGACCGGCACGAAGATCCCGGCGAGCCCGAGTAACGCGGCGAGCACGCCGCGCGGCAACGGTTGCATCGGGATCGCGGCGATCACGATCCCGAGCAGGCCAACCGATGCCATGAGCAGCATCGGCAGCTTCGCCAGGCCCTCGCCGTGCAGCAGCGTGTCCCAGTTAAAGCCGATCGGATCGGTACCGGTCGGCGTCGCGAAGGCGGCGAGCATGACTACGCCCCACACGAACATCACGAGCCGTAGAGAATCTTTCCACGGTTCGATCGGATAGCCGGCGCGCTCGGCGGTCTGCGACGCAAGATATGGCGGCACCGATGCAGCGGGGATCGGGCCGGCTACGGGGATCGGCCCGACTTGATAGGCGCCGGCATGCGGCGGCGGCTGCGACGGGTTTTGCGACCGCGGTTGATAGCCCGGATTTTGCGCGGGTGCGGGCGCAGGTTGTCCGCCTTGCGCGAACACGGTGGCGGCGTGAGCGGGTGCGACCGGTACGAAGTTCGGATGACCGGGCGGATAGTTCGGCTGCGATCCACCCTGTGACGCCGGAGCCACTGGCGCGGCGCCATATCCCGGCGGCGGTTGCGAAGCGGGTTGGGGGCGCGACGGCGAGTACGGCGCCGCCGACGGTGCGTTCGCCGGCATCGGGTTGCCGCCAGCCTTCAGCGCATCGACCATGTCGGTCGACGAGTACCCCATCACCGTCTTGGCCATCGCCGGCTGCGACGACGGCGGCTGCTTGGCGCCGCAAAACACGCAATGCTGGGCGGCTTCCGGCAGGTCCTTCGTGCAGCTAGCGCATTTCTTCAAGTGTCCCCCACGAGAGTGGAGAATATACGGTGGACGACGCGTGCGCTGTCAAACGCGGCCGTGATGTACTGCCGACATGGTCAGCCTCGGGGACGTCAAGCGCAGCGCCGCGACGTTGTTCGCGCAGGGCCAACACCTCGCCGCACTCCGGCTCTACGACGCACTGCTTGCGGTAGCACCACTGGACTTCGATGCGCGGATCCGGCTCGCCGACTGCGCACTCGCGATGGGGGATGCGCGAGCCGCGAACATCTATCGCGCCGCCGGTTGGTACTGCATCAAGGCGGGGCATCCGCTCGCCGCGCTCGTCTGTACGCGCGTGCTCGAGGCTCACGGCGCCGATGTCTCGGATCTGATCGCTTCGTTGGTCGTAACTTACGGGAGCGAGAGCGACATGCTCGGCAAGGTTGCATCGCGCATCGCGTTGCCGCCCGAAACGATCGCGATTCCCGTGCCGGACGTCCGACTCGCGGCCCCGCCCGATGCAGTCTCGACCGCGATCGCGCGCGCCGAGCATGCGACCGACGGGTTCCATGATTTCCCCGAAGCGCTCCACCCGATCCCGTTGTTGTCATCGATGTCGGAAGCCGCGTTTCGCCGCGTGCTCGGGACGATCTTGCTGCGCCGATTGCCGGCGGGTGAATTCGTCGTGCGCGAAGGCGAGGCTGGCCAATCGTTCTTCTTTGTCGCGAGCGGCCACCTCCGCGTGTTTGCGACCGACGGCCTCGGTCGCCACACCGAGCTCGCTCAGCTCGGTGAAGGCGCAGTGTTCGGCGAGATGGCGCTGTTGTCGGCGCAGCCACGCACCGCCAGCGTCGGATGCCTATCGGATGTCGATCTGTTCGAGGTCGGCAAGCAATCGCTCGCGACCCTCGCCGACGAGCTCGGCGCGGTTGCCGCCGCGTTGCACGGCTTCACGCGCGAGCGCTTGCTCGGCAATCTCATGGCGACCAGCCCGCTGTTCAAGCCGTTCAACCGGATGCAGCAGCGCGATCTGCTACGGCGATTCACAAGCCACGACGTCGCGCCGGGCACCGTCGTGATCAACGAAGGCGAAGAAGGCCGCGGCCTGTTCGTCGTGTTGTCCGGCGAGCTCGATGTCTCGCGCCGAGCGTCCGATGGCACGACCGTGCCGCTCGGCGGCCTCAAGACCGGCGACGTGTTCGGCGAGATGTCGCTGCTCCGCCACGGCAAGACCACCGCGACGGTCGCCGCCACGCGGCCCGCGACGGTCCTGTTCCTCGCGCGCGAGTACGTCGACCGCATGGTCGCCGGCGTCCCCGAGATCAAGGCTTACCTCGAAGCGCTCGCCGAGGACCGTGACATCGACAACCAGCTAGCGCTCGGCGAAGACGACGCCCCGGCCGACGAGCGCGTGCTGATCTAGTGGGCGCAATGGCTTTCCCGGTTGTCGTCTGACAGCGCTGTCGCTACGGCGATGTAACAGCGTCGGTCGCCGCACGTGATCTCGCGCGGTTCGAGCTCGGCACGAAACATGATTCTACGTAGCTCATGCTCCGACTCGCGCTTCTCGTGCCGATCTTTGCGTGTGCCAATACGACGTCGTTGACCGTTTTCCCGAGCAGCGGCGATCGTCCGCCGGAGGTCCTCGTCGGGTCGACCTCGCAGTTCAAGGTCGACTTCGAGCTCTGTGATCCACCGCTATCGGTAGATGGCGGCTGCGACGACTACTGGTTCGACACGATCGCCGCCACGTCAGAGGATCCTTCGATCGGCGTCGTCGCCAGCATCAACCAACCCGCGGGCACGTTCACCGTGACCGGCGTGGCCGCCGGCGACGTGACGCTTGACGTGAGCGACCGAGCCGACGACGCGCAGGGCATCGCGACGACCTACGTCGTCCACGTCGTGCCGTAGCTGGTGACGCTGTCGCTTTTGTCAACTTGCTGCGAAGCGCGATCCCGCGAACCCAGTGATTTCTAAGCAGGAACCGTGGTGACGGTGTCGCTTCGGTCAACTTGCGGGATCGTCCGGCGGAGCGTGCGCGAGCGTTGACCGGGGCTATACTCGTAACCATGGACGACGAGCAAACGAAGCGCGGAGGCCCGAGCCGGCTGCTCTGGCTATTCGTGATCATCGCAGTGGCGGTCGCGTGGTGGTACTTCCGCGACGGCAGCGCAGCGAAGGTCGCGCAAGCCGATGACGGCGCCACCGCGGCCGCGATCGCATCGACCGACACGATCGTGCTCGATCTCAAAGACGATGTCACCGCGGCCCAGCGCGCCGCGATCGAGCGCGACCTCGGCATCACGCTGACGCTCGCCGATCAGAGCGGCGAGGCCGCCGAGACCCAGCTCTACATCGCGCACGTCGATCCGAGCCGCGAAGTCGCGGTGCTCGCCGCGCTCTCGCAGCGCAGCGAGGTCGAGATCGCCGAGCCCGATGCCACCGTCCAGCTCGACCAAAGCGAAGAAGCCGACGCCGCGCCGATCGAAGCGAAGCACGAAGGCTTCCCGAACGACCCGCTCTACAACAAGCAGTGGAACCTGCGCCAGATCGCGATGCCTGCCGCGTGGAAGCTCGCGCAGGGCAACGGCGTCATCGTCGCGGTGCTCGACACCGGCGTCGCCTACGAGAACTACGGCAAGTTTCACCAGCTCCCCGATCTCGCCGGCCTGACGTTCGTCGACCCGTACGACTTCGTCGGCAACTCGACGCACGCCGACGACGACCACGGCCATGGCTCGCATGTCACCGGCACGATCGCACAAGCGACGAACAACGGCATCGGCGTCGCGGGCATCGCTCTCGACGTCAAGATCATGCCGCTCAAAGTGCTGTCCGGCTCGGGCTCCGGTTCGGTCGCCGGCATCGGCGATGCGATTCGCTACGCCGCCGATCACGGCGCGAAGGTCATCAACATGAGCCTCGGCGGCGCCTTCCCGTCGCGCGTGCTGAAGAAGGCCGTCGAGTACGCGCACGGCAAGGGCGTCACCGTCGTGTGCGCCGCCGGCAACGACGGCCGCGGCAAGGTCGGCTATCCGGCAGCTTATCCCGGCGCGATCGCGGTCAGCGCGACCCAAGACGATGAAGCCGTCACGTTCTACTCGAACTACGGCAAAGACATCGACGTCGCGGCGCCGGGTGGCAACACGCGCGACTCGAGCGGCGGGCGCAACAACCCCGACGGCGGCATCCTGCAGAACACGATCGCGATCGGCGATCCGACCCACGACGACTACTACGCCTACATGGGCACGTCGATGGCATCGCCGCACGTCGCCGGCGTCGCGGCGCTGATCGTCGGCGAAGGCGTGACCGATCCGGATCAAGTCGAAGCGATCCTGAAGTCGAGCGCGCGCAAGCCCGCGAACCAGAGCTACTCGAGCGAGCGCTATGGCGCCGGCATCATCGATGCGCAAGCCGCGATCCTCAAGGTGCGCAGCGGCAGCGGCGGCTGGCAGCTCGTCATCGGCATGTTGATGGCGGGCGCGGTGGCGGCGAGCGCACGCAAGCGCGGTCTCGGGATCAAGCTCGGGCCGAGCTACCTGGTCGGCGTGCTGTTCGGCGCGTCGGGCTTGTTCTTCCTGCCGTACCTCGCGCCGGCGCTGTCGTCGGTGCCGGTCGTCCACGCGCTGACCCACGGCATGCCGTCGTGGGACCTGTCGCTGCTCGGCGTCGGCGGCCACGGCAACGTGTTGTTCTTTAGCGCGCTCGTGCCGCTCGTGCTCCTCGCGATCGGCTACAGCGTACCGAAGTTGCGCGGCGTGCTCGCCGGCCTCGCGATCGGCGTCGCCGCTCACCTCGCCTTCTTCGCCGCAGTGCCGCTGACACAGTTGCACTACGTGCCGCATGCGTTCGGCTTCGCCACCCTGTGGCTAGGTCTCAACGCGCTGATCTGCCTCGCGCTCGCTCGCATCGCGCTGCGTCGGTAGTGCATCGCTGGTTCGGAGCTACGGCGAAGCTCGCCGGCATCGCGCTGATCGGTGCTGGTCGGCCGTCGTGTGGCGCGCGTGTTCGACGTCGAGTATGCGAACGACCTGATCGACGCGCACGCATGGTTCACGATCGCGTTGCTCGCCGCGGTAGCGCTCGGCGCGGTGTGGTCGCTGTTCTCCCCCTCGAGCACGCTCGCGTTCCTCGTGGTCGCGTTGTCCGCGCTGCTGCTACTCGTGCTCGCGTTCTGGGCGTTCACCGCGCCCCGCGACGCCGGCGCGATCTATCCGCCAACGATGGTCGCGCTTGGACTGATCATGCTCGGCGTCGCGCAGACGCCCCCCGCCGAGCGTCACGGCGATCAAGTCGGCGAGCTCGTCGATGGCAAGCGTCACGGTGAGTGGTTCATCTACCATCCGAACGGCGTGCTCGCTGAAACGCGGCGCTACGACCACGGCGCGATCGTCGAGACCAAGCCGTATGTCCCGAAGTAGCCGAGCTACTCCTCGGTGATCGACAGCAGAAACTTTCCGGAATCACTCAAGTAGCCGTCGACGACGATGATCACTTGCTGACCCGCGTTGAGGGTGACGGTCACCTGCGACAAGTGGCCCGCGCCCCCGCAGCCGTCGTCATCGCACGCGAGCTGCGCGCCGCTGCAGGTGCCATCTAACACGGTGAGGACGGAGTCGAAGTTTTGATCAGGGCCGTTGCACAGCGACATCAGGTACTTCGCGCTGGCGGGCGCCGTCCACGCGTAGCTCACATCGGGCGAATCGGTGGAGTTGCAACGCTGATAGTGATTGGACGCGCCTATGGTGGTTCCGCTCACGACGTCGCCGAGCGCCGAGCCGAGATCGAAGTTCGCGCACGCGGCGGGACCGACATCTGGAGGGAGCGGCGCGTCGATCGCTTTGGTCCCAGGTGCGTCGTAGTACGCGGCGTCGATGATGCCGCGGGTATCTTTCGCGACGCGAGCGTCGGCTTGCTCACCGAAGCCCCACCGACCACAACCGACGACGAGCAACGACGCGACCGCGATCTTCATCGTGCGCACTCTAGTCCGCGCGACCGGTGGGTCGGGTTGCGTGTGTGTTACCTGCTCGCGCACGAACTGGTCGGCTGGTCCGGCCTTTCGCGATCAGAGCGGCAACGTACAGCGCGCGCCTTGGCCGGGACTCTCCGCGACCGTGACCTCGAGCGCGCGCACGTGTGGGGCTCCGAGCTCGGTCAGCCGCGTACGCAGCAACTCCGCGACATGGGCCGCGAGCGCTTCGACCGAGATGTTGTCGATCGGCAGGAGCAGCGCGTCTTGACGCGGCAACACGTAGCGCTCACCGCACAACATGAACTCGAGCTCGGTGTCGTCGCGCACGACTTCGAAGTACGGGTTCGTGCCGGCGAGCAGCACGTGCTCTTTCCATTCGGCACACAGCGCGGCGAGTGCGGTCTTGAGCGGCGCGAACGGAATCATCGCCGCGAGATCCACGCGATCGACCTCGAGCTCGACCGCGATCGTGTAGTTGTGTCCATGCAATCGCTCTTTACTGCGATCGGGGAACACCGTCATGTGCGCGACGGAGAACTTGTACTGCTCGCGCGCTAGCACGATGCGATGACTCACCGGCCGACAGTATCAGCTGCATCGAAGCAGTATTTCTTCGCGACCCGATGAGCGCACACGTCATTGATGTTCTTGGACAAGTTGCGCGGGTAGCTCCGCGCCCCGAAATCCGCATCCAAACGAGCTCGATGCCCGTATGACCGCCGATGAACAAACTAATCGTCGGAGCTGCCCTGGCCTTCGCCGCTTGTTCTCTGCCGATCACGAAGGAAGGCGGCGAGCACGGCGACCCGTCGTCACCCGATGCCTCGGGCGTGGCGCCCGATGGCGG
>CAZDGY010000125.1:0-10685 GCA_964504685.1 uncultured Kofleriaceae bacterium
GCTGCTCTCGGGCGAGCGCGGCGCGGAAGCCTTGCTGGCCGGTGCGCTCAAGCGGCTGTCGCAGGACATGGAGAAAGCCGCCGAAAATCTCCAGAAGCCGGACAAGGGCCAGAAGAAGGACCCGAACAACCCGGACGACAAAGACGGCCAAGAGGAGCGCGAGAAGCAGGCGTCGCAAAAGCTCAAGGACGCCGCGCGAGAGACTGGCCGCGTCGATCAGGATCAGCGCCGACAGGCGACCCAGAAGAAGATGTCGTCGCAGATGGACGATCTGCGCGAGGCGCTACGGCGCGCGAAGCAAAAGGGCAACAAAGGCCCGCAAGATCCGTTCAATCGCCAAGGCAAGAACCAGGACTTCGCCCAGCGCGCGCGCGGCGGCAAGGGCAACGGTCAGTCGTGGAAGCCCGGCCAGGGCCAACAGGGTCAGGGCCAAGGCCAAGGCCAGGGGCAGAACGGCCAAGGCGGCCAAGGCTCGGACCATCAAGGCGGCGGCTCGGGCGGCGACTCGTGGGGCACCGAGCACGATCCGAACCTGACCGGCGACCCGACGCAGAAGACCGGCAACGAGAAGGATGTCGATGTCGCTGGCAAGCAGGGCGATCAAGGCGACTCGATTCGCGAGACGATCCTCGCTGCCGCGCACAAGGGCTTCGCGTCGGTCGGGTACCAGAAGGTCTACGCCGACTACGACCGGATCGTCGAGGAAGTGATGCGAACCGAGAAGCTTCCGTCGAGCTACAAGTACTACGTCAAGCGCTACTTCGCGAAGATCCACCCGAGCATGGCGTCAGCGCCAGCTCCTGACACGCAGCCGGAGAACCCGAAGCCATGAGCACCGCCGCCGCCGCGAACGTCGAATCGACCGTCTCTTCGTTCACCGCCGACCTCAGCAAGTTGCGCCAAGAGATCGGCACGATGATCGTTGGCCAAGAGAAGATCGTCGAGGGCGTGCTGATGTGCCTGCTCGGCGGCGGTCACGCGTTGCTCGAGGGCGTCCCCGGTCTCGGCAAGACGATGCTCGTGCGAACGCTTGCGGAGACGATCCACGCGACGTTCTCGCGCATCCAGTTCACGCCGGATCTCATGCCGGCCGACATCGTCGGCACGAACGTGATCGTCGAGGATGCGCAGGGCAAGCGGTTCGAGTTCCAGAAGGGCCCGATCTTCGCGCACATCGTGCTCGCCGACGAGATCAACCGCGCGACGCCGAAGACCCAGTCGGCGCTGCTCGAGGCGATGAGCGAAGCGTCGGTCACGGTCGCGAAGCAAACCTACAAGCTCGAGAAGCCGTTCTTCGTGCTCGCGACGCAGAACCCGCTCGAGATGGAAGGCACCTACCCGCTTCCGGAAGCGCAGCTCGATCGCTTCTTCATGAAGCTCGTCGTCGATTACCCCGATAAGGCCTCGCTCCATACGATCATCGATCGCACCACGACCGACGACGTGCCGCAGCCCAAAGCGGTGATCGACAAGTCCCGGATCATGGAGATGCGCGAGCTCGTTCGCAAAGTGCCGCTCGCCCGCCAGATCCAGGACTACGCGGTGCGCGTCGTGCTCGCGACGCACCCGGAGAACCCCGAAGCGACGCCGTCGAGCAAGCACTACTTGCGCTATGGCGCGTCGCCGCGCGGTCTGCAGGCGATCATCCTGGCCGCGAAGATTCGCGCGCTGCTCGAGGGCCGTTATGCGGTCGCGATCGACGACATCCGCCACGTCGCGCCTGCGTGCCTGCGCCACCGGTTGATCCTCAACTTCGAGGGCGAGGCCGAAGGCATCAAGGCCGACACGATCATCGCCGAGATCCTCAAGGCGACGAAGGAGACGTAGTGGTCGCGACCGCGAAGGCTGCGACCCGCGCGCCGAAAGCTTCAGCGAACCGCGCGGCGGATCGCTCGGCGTTGTTCGACGAGCGGTTCCTGAAGACGCTCGAGCACCTCCACATGGTCGCTCGCAAGGTCTTCGCGGGAAACCTGCGCGCCGAGCGCCGCACCCGCAAGGTCGGCTCGGGCATCGAGTTCGCCGATCACCGGACCTACGCTCGCGGCGACGACTTTCGCTACATCGATTGGAACCTGTACGGCCGACTCGACAAGCTGCTGCTCCGGCTGTTCGAAGAGGAAGAAGATCTTCACATCTACATCCTCATCGATGTCTCGGACTCGATGGCGATCGGCCAGCCGCTGCCCAAGCTGCACTACGCGATGCAAGTCGGCGCGGCGCTCACGTACGTCGGCCTGGCGAACCTCGATCGCGTCGCGATCATCCCGTTCTCGGACCGGTTGATCGGCCGGATGCCGCCGTCGCGCGGCAAGAACCGGATCTTTCGTGTGTTCGATTTCCTGCGCAACGTCGAGCTCGGCGGCAAGACCGAGCTCGCCGAGTGCATGAAGCAGTTCGTCGCGCAGAACAAGCGGCGCGGCCTCGCGGTCGTGATCTCGGACTTCTACGATCCGGAGGGATTCGAGCAGGGCATCAACACGCTGCGCTATCACAAGTTCGAGCCGTTCGTGCTCCAGGTCTACGACCAGCGCGAAGCCGCGCCGAAGCTCGCCGGCGATCTCGCGCTCGTCGACTGCGAGACCGGCGACACCCGCGAGGTCACGGTCTCGAAGTCGCTGCTCGAGGCCTACGAAGCCGAGCACGAGAAGTACTGCAAGGAGCTCGAGGCGTACTGCACGAAGTACGCGATGCCGTTCTTCCGCACGCACACCTCGATCCCGTTCGACGAGCTCGTGCTCAAGATCTTCCGCAGCGGCGGATTCCTCAGATGAGCTTCCTCGGGCCGCTTCCGCTGACCTTGTTCGCGTACATCGCGGCGGGCGCGGCGGTGCTCGCGATCGGCGCGTACATCATCAAGATGCGGCGGCGCCGGTTCGAGGTGCCGTTCTCTCAGCTGTGGAAGCGTGTGCTCGAGCAGAAAGACGCGAATGCGCTGTGGAAGCAGCTGCGCCGGCTGATGTCGCTGCTGTTCATCCTGCTGATCCTCGGGCTCGTGATGTTCGCGGCGCTCGATCCGACGCTCGGCGCGGTGTCGCGCAAGGCGCGCAGCGTCGTGATCCTGGTCGACGCGTCGGCTTCGATGAAGGCGATGGACGGCGACAAGGCGGGCAAACAAGCGCGGCTCGACGTCGCGAAAGACCGCGCGAAGGCGCTCGTCGATTCGATGGGCGGTGGCGACCTCGCGATGGTGATGAAGGTCGATGGCCAGGCGACGCCGATGTCGCGGTTCTCGTCCGATGGGCCGATGCTCGACAAGATCGTCGATAACATCGTCGCCAGCGATACTCCTGCGGACTTGCCGCGCGCGCTCGGAGCAGCAGCCGATGCGCTGCGCGACCGGCCGAATCCGTTGATCGTGCTGGTCTCCGACGGCGCGTTCCCCGAAGCGCAGCTCGGGATGGTGAAGTGGGGCGCGGAGAAAGCGGGGACGGGCTCGGGCTCGGGCTCGAAAGACTTGGCGACGATCGACCTGACCGGAATCGATGTCCGCTACCTCCCGGTCGGGATGCGCAGCGACAACGTCGGCATCACCGCATTCAACGTGCGTCGCTATATCGCGAACAAGGCGTCGTACGAGGTGTTCATCGAGATCCAGAACTTCGGGACCGAGCCGGCACATCGCACGCTGACCTTGTCGAATGGCGACACGCCGATTTCGGCCGGCACGAAGATCGACCTCGCGTCGGGCGAGCGGATCCGCAAGATCTACGAGAAGCTGCCCGCCGGAGACGGCCAACTCCGCGCCGCATTGCGGCCGGTCGACGGCGCAGGTGGCTCCGACCCGTTCGCGCTCGACGACACCGCGTTCGCGCTGCTGCCCGCTCGCAAGAAGCAAAAGGTCTTGATGGTGACCGAGGACAACCTGTTCCTCGAGGGCGCGGTGCTCGTGTTCGACGACGTCGAGCAATTCAAGGCCAAGCCCGCCGAGTACGCGGCCAAGCCATCGCTCGCCGACGGCATGGACGTCGTGATCTTCGACGACTACACCCCCGACGCCCTGCCGCCGGCGCCGGCCAATCTGTTGTTCTTTCATCCGACCGGCCCGCACTCGCCGATCGCGGTGCACGGCGAGACCCGTGATCCGCACATCACCGAAGTCGACGTCGGTCATCCGACGATGCGCTGGCTGACGCTGTCCGACATCTACATGGACAAGAGCGGCGTGTTCGCACCCGATGCCAAGCTCGGCGAGTCGACGATCGCGACGTCGGTCACCGACCCGATCATCGCGGCCAAGCGCGACGGCAAGCGCAAGATCCTCGCGGTCGGGTTCTCGCTCCCCTCCGATGGCCGCGACAGCGCGACCGATTTGCCGCTGCGCGTCGCGTTCCCGATGTTCATCGTCAACACGCTCGACTGGTTCGCAGGTGACCAAGCGGATCTGTTGACGACGTACGCGACCGGCAAGCGCGAGCGGATCCCACTCGACGGCGTCGTCGGCGCGACCGAGGCCGAGGTCAAGGGACCCGACGGCTCGATCACGCACACGCCGGTGATCGACGGGCTCGCGACGTTCTACGGCTCGCGCGTCGGCTACTACGACGTCGTCGCGAAGGGACCAGACGGTCACGTGATGTCGCAGATCCAGCTCGCCGCGAACCTCGCCTCCGCGACCGAGTCGGACATCGCGCCGTCCGCGGTGCTGTCGCTCGGCGGCAAGAAGCTCGAGAAGCCCGAAGCATTCGCGATCACGCACAGCCAGAAGCTGTGGATCTACCTCGTGCTGCTCGCCGGCGCGCTGATCCTGCTCGAGTGGATCACCTATCACCGGAGGATCACGGTCTGATGCGCGCCGCGTTGAAAGCGCTGTTGAAACCGGGCGCGTTGCTCCGGCTCGGCCTCGCGGTGGTCGCAGCGGTCGCGATCTGGTTCGCGATCTCCGCATGGATCGGCGACCGCACCGCGATCCCAGTCGACGTCGGCGCGAAGCCGATCACGTTGCTCGCCCCGGATTGGCTGCACCTCGTCGCGATCATCCCGGCGTTCTTCGTGCTGCGCGTGTTGTCGCTCACCGACCTATCGGTGCTGCAGCAGGTCGTCCAGGCGTCTCTGCGATCGCTCGTCATTGCCGGCATCGCGATCGCATTGGCGCGACCGTCGTGGATCACCCAGACCAACAAGGTCTCGACCGTGGTGTTGATCGACGTCTCGGACTCGATCTCGGACAAACAGCTGTCGGCCGCGAAGGACTACGTCGACCAGATCGAGTCCAAGGTCGGCGACGGCAACCTCCAGCTCGTGACGTTCGCCGAGAAACCGACCGCGGTGCGCAAGCCCGAAGGCCAGAAGCTGTCGGCGGCGATCGCGCGCCATGCGGGTGGCGGCGCCGGCACCGACATCCAATCGGCGATGCAGCTCGCGTACGGCTTGTTCCCCGACGGCTACTTGCCGCGGATCGTGATGGTCACCGACGGCAACCAGACCGAAGGCGACGCCGCGGTCGAGGCCTATCGCGCGCGCGATCTGCACGTACCGGTGTCGTGGCGCACGTTCGATCAGGACAAGACGTCGGAGGTCCGCGTCGTCGGCGTGACCGTGCCGGACGACATCAAGGTCGGCCAGCCGTTCGACGTCACCGCCGAGGTGTGGTCGACCGAGAAGCAGAACGTCACGCTCGCCCTGCAGCAAGACGAGTTCCCGAACGGCCTCGAGCCGCAGAAGACGCTCGACCTCCACGAGGGCAAGAACATCGTGAAGTTCAAGTCCGACGCGAAGCGCGCCGGCGCCACGACCTACCGGCTGCGGCTCGCGAAGTTCGAGCACGACACCGAGCCGCAAAACAACCAGGCGGTGATGACCGCGCCGGTCAAAGGCAAGCCGAGCGTGCTCTACGTCGAAGGCGGCATCCTGCGCGAGCCGGGCGCCGCGAGCTACCTCAAGAAAGCGCTCGAGCACGAGAACATCGACGTCGAAGTTCGCGGCCCGACCGGCATCCCGACCGATCCGAAGGCGCTCGAGAAGTACGACCTCGTGATCGTCAGCGACGTGCCAGCGTATCTCATGGGCAACGCGTCGATGCTCGCGCTCGACCGCTACGTCAAGGAGCTCGGCGGCGGCTTGATCATGGCCGGCGGCGAAGACTCGTTCGGCTCGGGCGGCTACGAGAACACGATGGTCGAGAACATGATGCCGGTGCGGTTCGACTCGACCAAGACCAGCGAGCAACCGGACGTCGCGCTCGTGCTGGTCATCGATCGCTCGGGCTCGATGCAGGGCCAGAAGATCGAAGCGGCGAAGGAAGCGGCGCGCGCGACCGCCGAGGTGCTCAACCCGAACGACTACATCGCGGTAGTCGCGTTCGACAGCGAAGCCCAGGTGTTCGTCCGGCCGACGCGCGCCGGCGCGAAGAATCGGATCTCGATGGACATCGCGAAGCTATCGGCCGGCGGCGGCACGAACATCCTGCCAGGTCTGCGCGAGGCGAAAGAGATCCTCGACAGCATCAACGCGAAGGTCAAGCACGTCATCCTCATGACCGACGGCGAAGCGCCGATCGACGGCATCGCCGACCTGGTCGGCCAGATGCGCGACGAGCGGATCACGGTGTCGTGCGTTGGCGTCCAAGGCGCGGACAAGAATCTGTTGTCGATGATCGCGGACACCGGCGAAGGCCGGCTCTACATGGTCGAAGACATCGGCGCGCTGCCGAAGATCTTCATGAAGGAGACGCAAGAGGCCGAGAAGAGCCAGCTGGTCGAAGACCTCGTGCGCGTGCGGATCGCGAAGCGGGTCGAGGCGATCGAAGGCACCGGCGTCGAGAATGCGCCGCCGCTCCACGGCTACGTCACGACGAAACCCAAGCCGACCTCGGAGACGATCCTGATCTCCGACCTCGGCGAGCCCGTGCTGGCGCGCTGGCGCTACGGCGCAGGCACGAGCGTCGCGTGGACGAGCGACGTCAAGAACCGGTGGAGCGTCGACTGGATTCGCTGGGGCGGCTATCCGAAGTTCTGGGCGCAGGTCGTGCGGTCGTCGATGCGGCGCAAGATCTACGACAGCTACGACCTGTTCGCGAAGGTCGCCGATGGCCGCGCGCAGGTCACGGTCGACGCGATCGACTCGGGCGACAAGTTCGTCAACGAGCTCGACACCGACCTCGAGGTCATCGACCCGGCGACGAACAAGGTCGCGCAGACGATCCCGATGGCGCAGACCGCCGCGGGTCGCTACACCGCCGACTTCAAGATCCAGCGCTACGGCAGCTACTTGTTGAAGGCGGTGCACAAGCGCGACGGCAAGACGGTCGCCGAGTCGCTCGGAGCGGTCGCCCTGTCCTACCCGCTCGAATACCTGCGCACGACGCCGGATCTCGAGCCGCTCGAGCACGCCGCTCAGGTGTCGGGCGGGATGAACCAAGCCGAACCGGCGAAGCTGTGGGATCCGGGCAAGGAGAGCGTCGACTACACGCAGGACCTGTGGCCGTACGTGCTGCTCGGTGTCGTCGGCCTGTTCTTGCTCGACCTGTACTCGAAGCGCGTTCGGCTGTTCGGCTACCGGACGATCAAATTCTAAGAAGTCAGGTGGCGCAGCTTGTCCGGGTTGCGCACGAAGTACAGCGCGACGATCCGCTCGCCCGACACCTCCACTGCAAAGGTCTCGGTGCCTTCGTCGCCGTGCACGATGAAGCCCGGCAGCCCGTTGAGCATCGCCGGCTCGATCGTCCCCGAGGTCGTCGCCTTGCCCTTCGCGCGCAGTCCCTCGTAGAACCGCACGATCTTGTCGCGTCCGACGATCGGGTTCAGCGCGGCGATCCGTTTGCCGCCGCCGTCGGTGTACAGCACCGCATCCTCGGCGAGTAACGCGGCGAGTCCCTCGACGTCACCCGAGCTCGCCGCGGCGACGAACGCACCGGCGAGCCGCTGGGCGTCGTCTTTCGAGGCGGGGTAGCGCGGCCGATCGGAGCGCACGTGCTCGCGCGCCCGCGCCGCGAGCTGGCGACACGCGGGCTCGGTCCGCTCGATCGCCTCGGCGACCGCGGCGTAATCCATGTCGAACACGTCGTGGAGCAGGAACGCGGCGCGCTCGAGCGGAGACAAGCGCTCCAACGCGAGCAACAGCGCGACCGACAGATCGTCGGCCAGCGTGTCGGCCGGCTCGGCGACCACCGGCTCGGGCAACCACATGCCGACGTACTCCTCGCGCCGCGCCGCCGCCGACTTCATCCGATCGAGGCACAGCCGCGAGACGACGCGCGCCAAGTACGCGCGCGGCTGGGCGATCGACGCGCGGTCCACATCGCGCCAGCGGATGAACGCGTCTTGGACGACATCCTCGGCTTCTGCGACCGAGCCGAGCATGCGGTACGCGAGGCCGGCGAGAAATCGCCGGTGCGGCTCGAAGTCGTCCGCTGAATCCGTCACGCAGCTCCGTGCGCGAGCATGCGCGGCGTGATCGCCTTGCCTTCGATCACGACGTGCGTACACGCGTGGCCGTGGCCGAGCGCGTACTTCAGCGTCGGATACACCTGCGCCGCGACCAGCGCGAACCCCAACGACAGCACCGCCCGCTTGCCCCACTGCCGCTCGATCTGCTCGCGCCAGACATCGGCTTCGGGGTCGCGAGCGATCACCGCGCGAGCGAACCGCGCCGCGAGCACCGCCCCGCGCGACATCGCCGTCTCGTCACCCGCGATGATCGCCGCCGCCGCGGCTGGCGCGAGCCCGTCGTGCAAGCCGAGCCCGACGACGAGCTGGGTACACGGTCCGCAGTCGGCGGACATCGCCGCGGTCAGCTTCGCCGCATAGTAGGCGTCGAGCGGGACATCCTTGCGATAGCTCGAGATCCCCGACACCCGCGCGAACCGGAAGAACGCGCCGAGATCGACCGCGAGCATCTCGCGCAGGTACGAGACGTCGTAGCCGTACGTGCGTTCGAACGCGGCGAGCCGGCGGCGGATCATCCAGGTCAGCATAGAGCCTCCTATGCTGAGATGACGAGACAGCCGGTTTCGCTGTGACCCGACGCCGCAAAAAACTCAGAACCGATAGGCGATGCGGACGAAGCCGTTGAGCCCGGTGATCCCCGGATCCGCGGTCTGCGCGGGCGCCCCGGTTACAGTCGCGGCAGCCGAATCGAGGGTCGTGTGCGACAGGTAGAGCGTCGCGATCCCGAGCCAATCGCGGTTGAACCGGTAGTAGAACGTGCCGCCGACCGTGATCACCGACGCGTTCGACACGCCGTAGCAGTCGACGACCGCGAGGCAGCCGGTGTTGGCCATCGGCGAGGCAGGCACGATCGCAGCCGTCGTGTTGTTCGTGTCCTTGCTCGTCGAGTACTCGGCGTCGGCTTGCCATTCGCCTTTACCGTTCGCGAGCTCGCGGCCGGCATAGAGTCGCGCCGCGAAGATGTCCGCGCGTTGATAAGCGGTGTCGTCGCCGCCGCCGATCGCGAACGAATCGAGCACGTCGGCGCCGATGCGAAGATCGGCGACCGAGCGGCGATCGGTGATCGCGGCATAGAGCTCGACGCTCGACCCGGGCGGAACCGCCGCGCTCGCCGTACCATCGGGCAAGTACAGCTTGAACGGCTCGGGCTCGCGGTAGGTCGCCGCGACCGTGATCTCGAACCGCTGGAGGTTGCCGAGCCCCGCCGAGATGCTGCCGCGCGCCTCGTTCGATGCCAACCGGCTGACGAAGATCTGGTTCTGCACGATCGTCGTGTTCGAGCTCGGCTGGTTGAAGAACGCGTTCGCCTGCACGTTTAGCGTCTCGGTGTCGTAGCGGTTGTAGCTCGCGGTCAACCGCAGCTGCGGGTTCGGCTTGTAGTTGAGGCCGAGCGACAGGTTCGTGACGTTGAGGTTCGTCGGCCCGATCAGATCGAGCACCGCGAAGTGATAGAAGTCGAGCTTGCTGCCCGAGCGCCAGTAGCCTTGCGCCGTGGCGAAGATGCGCGGGCCCTCGCCTTCGATCGGAACCTCTGCGACGCCGCCGAACGAGCCGTACGCGGACTCGGTGCGATATGCGGCGCCGAACCCGCCGGCGGTCACGAGCTTGCCCGCGGGATCGAGCGATTGCGACGTGACGTTGTAGTCTTTGCGCAGATCGATGTAGTCGGTGGTGAGCGAACGGCTGCCGCGCACCGGGAACAAGCCGGCGAAGCCGAGCAGCGTGAACTGCTGGGAGCTCGCGTAGTCGACGCGCAGACCGTCGATCTTGACGCCGGCGAGGTCGGCGATGAATTGGCGGCCGATGAACACGTCGGTGCGATCGCCGTTGCGCGCGAGCCAGAGCTCGCGGAGCTCGTACTCGTTGCCGCCGGTGAGCCCGGACTGGATGTGGTTCGGCACCACGACATTGGCCGTGCCGGCGGGCACGTCGGCATTCACCGTGTCGCCGGGGTTGTCGACGAACCGGATCCGGCCATCGACTCGCGCATCCCACGCGCTGCCGGCGATGTGACGAAAGTCGGTCTGCAGCCGCAGGTCGGTCCACAGCTCGGGAAAGCTCGAGCCGTCGCTGCCGAGCGTGCCCGTCGGAGCGCCGGTCCCGGTTGGATACGACCCGCTCGACTCGAAATAGAACAGCGAGGTCGACGTCAGCGAGCCTTGGATCAGCGTGCCCTGCTCGGTCTTCTTGTCATCGCGCTTGTCGACGAAGAACCGATCCTGCTCGAACGCGTTCGACTTCTTCGTCGGCCCCATGTCGTGGCCGGTCAGATCCCGCTTCTTCAGCGGTTGCTCGCCCTAG
>CAZDGY010000126.1:0-10671 GCA_964504685.1 uncultured Kofleriaceae bacterium
CCAGCGCGTGCGCCGAACGAGCATCCCGGCAAGACCGAGTGCAGTGATTCCGATAGCAATGATCTCCGTCATGGTCAGATCTCCAGGTTCTTGAGCGAGAGGTTCTGAACTTTCTCGGACAGCTCGACGATGTTCTTCTCGTCGATCTCGGGCGTGTAGTGACAGTCGGCCGTGTTGCGGTTTTCGATCAGAGCGCCGAAGCAGTCGTGACTGGCCGAGTACGAGCCCTGTGGCACGACCGCGGTCATGAGTTGCGACCAGTCGCTCCGGCGCACGTAACCATCCGCGGGGATCAACAGCGAACCGATCGGCCACGCGTCTGACCCGTGGTCGACGATCCGGATCGCCTTGTTGATCTTGAGGTCGCGAACGCGTCCCGCATGCGTGAGCTGGCGTCGAACGTCAGGGCCCACGTCGTTGAGCTTCATCTTCTGGTTGAGCACGCCGTCGATGTTGATTCGGATCTCGAGGATCCCGTGCAGAGCCACATTGGGGTCGTGGAGCGTGTCGAGGCCGATCGCGAACGGGTCGACGTTCCCCTTCACGATCTCCGCCCCGCTCAGGTCCGCGGTTGGCGATAAGGCGCCGGGTAGCTTGATGGCGCCGCGCTGGCCGTTGCGCTCTTCCCACGAGTCCCAACTCCGCATCGCGCCGACGTTCGCTTGCGCGACGAGGTTGACCCAGCCAACTAGCGCCGACTGCTTCGCGGCTTGCAGCATCGGCTCGCGCGAGGTGTGAAGCGACGCGAGCGACGCACGAGCCGCGTTCTCGAGATCAGCAGTGTCGAGCCCCGCAAGATGATCGTAGTGATTGGAGAAGTCGCTTTCGAACCGCCCTTCTGCGTCCCTGAGGTCGGTTGTTAGCGAGTCCGCATAGGCGTCGCGCAGATTTGCGATCATCGCGTCGCCGGCTGGCGGATCGGCCTTGAACGCGCCCTTCACACTCGAACGAAACGCGCTGGCGAACAGCTTCGCCGCACCCTCGCTCACCACGCCGTCCAAGATGATCGGAACCAACGCCGCTCCAGCCTCGGCCAGCGCGAGCGACGCGGCCAACCGGACGAGCTGCCCGAGCAGACTTTGCCGAGCGGGATGCTCCTCGCGTTCGATCGAGCGCTTCGCTTGGTCGAATCCGTCTTTGACGTGTTCCAGCATCTTGTCTTGGATTCTGATGATCTGCGCGAGCACGCCTGCGCGATGGACCTCCGGCGGGACGGCGGACGGCTTGCTCGCTTCCTGCGACCGCGAGGTCGCGATGGTGCGAACGATCGAGCCGACCGCATCGCCGTAGGCGGCGAGGCCCGGCCGGCGTTCCGGTTCGCTACGCGCAGGCTCGACGGCTTTCGCCGGCGCTGTTGCCGCCAGCTTCTCCGCTGCATTTCCGCTTCCCATGCGCGCCGGTATCGACCGGCGCCCGCCGCGGTTGCGTCTCGTCGATTACTTTGGAAAGTCGATGCGTTGGTCGTGATCCGGAGTCACGAGCCTCGTGAAGTGTCGGCCGCGCAGCACCGCCTCGATCGTGACCGCGGTATCCGACTGCTGGACGTGCAAGGTCAGCGGCGTGTGCCCCGCGGGCCGGCCGTTCATCGAGATCGAACCGGCCGGGCGCGCATGGATCTCGATCTCGACCGTGCCGTCGTCGCGCCGCGGCGCCGAGGCGGTGTCGCCGTGGTGAACGTCGGACCCACTGTCGTCCGAGCTCGAGTCGCCACTCATCATCACGAGCACGACGACAATCGCGACGACGATCACGCCGCCGACGATCGCGATGCCGACGACCGGCGGCCGGTTGGGCGTGCTCTCGGCCATCACCGATACGCGGATGCCGGCGGTGCGCCGCAGAAGTTCTTGTCCGTCGTCTTCACGAGCTTGTGAGCCGCATCGAATTGGTAGCGGTGCAGGAGATGCGCTTGTCCGCCGTTCGGACACGCGGTGTCGGGCTCGGTATCGCGAAACCACACGGATGCTGCGGCGAGCTTACCCGGATCCGTCGTCGCGGCGCCGCCGACCAAGAAGAACGCGGGATCGACCAACGCCATCGACAACTTGTCGGCTTTGAGTACCTTCTTGTACGGCGCGGCGCGCTTTTCTGCGGCCGCGTCGAACTTCAGCTTGCCGCCGGCGCACCACTTCGCCATTGCGCTACCGAGCGTCGTCGCCTCGTCGAGCACGACGATCGGCTCGGTGTCGGCGACGCCGACCGCTATCGCGTTGGCATACGTGTTCATGCACGCCTTGTAGATATCGGCGTCGGGAGGCCCGTGCCGGCTCTCGGCATCGCGGCGCGCGAGCTCGAGCCAGCGCTTCGCGTCGACCATTTTCTCGGCCTGGCGCATCCGCTCGCACACGTGCTTCGCCTCCGGCCACGGATGCTCGCCCACGTCGACACCCGGAGCTGAGGTCGTCAGCTTGTACGGCGCGGTGACCGGGACGTGTGCGGCCGCGACCTTGTCGAACGCGTCCATGCACTGCTGGCTCGTTCCCCGAACGCCCCACATGCCGCCGGAATCCTGCCACCACACCGACGCTGCCTGGCCGAGGTCGTACAGCAGGTTGTTGTCGTCGGCCCGCGCCCCGCGCACGCCCACGATCATGATCGCAATCAGCAAAATGCGTTTCATGTCATCGCTCCCGCGCCCAGCCTATCGCACGCGAGAACCGGTGCGCTATGGTCCGCCGCATGACTCACCCGATCCGTCGCGTCGCCGTGCTCGGTGCCGGCGTGATGGGCAGCGGTATCGCTGCACACTGCGCCAACGCCGGCCTGCCGGTCGTCCTGCTCGATATCGTTCCGCCCGATGGCAAAGGTGGACGCAATGCGTTCGCCGCGGGCGCGATCGAGAAGCTCAAGAAGGCGAAGCCCGCGCCGTTGATGCATCCGCGCAACCTCGCGCTGATCTCGATCGGCAACTTCGACGACGATCTCGGGAAGATCACAGACTGCGATCTCGTGATCGAGGCGATCGTCGAGCGCCTCGATCTCAAGAAGGCGCTGTTCGAGAAGATCGAAGCGCTCGCTCCGCCGCACGCGATCATCGCGTCGAACACCTCGGGCTTGCGGATCGCCGACATGCTCGTGGGCCGGAGCGAGACGTTCCGCAAGAACTTCATGGTGACGCACTTCTTCAACCCGCCGCGCTACATGAAGCTGCTCGAGCTGGTCGCCGGCCCCGAGACGTCGGCGGATGCGAAAGCCACGGCCGAGGCATTTGGCCGCGAGCTGCTCGGCAAGGGGATCGTGTGGGCGAACGACACGCCGAACTTCATCGGCAACCGGATCGGCCTGCAGTCGATGATGACCGCGATCCACTTGATGCTCGAGCGCGGCCTGACCCCGGAAGACGTCGACGCGATCACCGGCCTTGCGATGGCGCACCCGAAGAGCGCGACGTTTCGCACCGCGGATGTCGTCGGGCTCGACACGGTCGGGCACGTCTCCGAGAACTGCTACAACACGCTGACCAACGACGAGGATCGCGCGGTGTTCAAAGCGCCCGCGTACATCACCGCGATGATCCAGAAGGGTCAGCTCGGCGACAAGACCAAGGGCGGCTTCTACAAGAAGCAAGGCGACGCGATCGCGACGCTCGATCCGAAGACTGGCGAGTACCGCGCGAAGGCCGGCGACGAAACGATCGCGAAGGCGACCAAGAGCGTCGCGAAGATCGAAGACCCGCGCGAGCGCCTGCGCAAGCTCGTCGCGATCGATGGCGCCGCGGGCCAGTTCGCGTGGACCGTGTTGTCGCGCTCGCTCGCCTACGCTGCGCGGCGGATTCCCGAGATCACCGAATCGATCGAGGCGATCGATAACGCGATGAAGTGGGGCTACGGCTGGGACCTCGGCCCGTTCGAGACGTGGGACGCGCTTGGGTTCGGCACGACGGTCGATCGGATGAAGGCCGACGGCATCGCGCTGCCGGCGTGGATCGACAAGATGCACGGCTCGAAGGCGACATCGTTCTACAACGACGACCGGATCTGGGATCCGCAGCGCAGCGACTACGTGAAGCGCGCGCTCGATCCGCGCGAGATCACCATCGAGAAGATGCGCGCGGGCGCGTCGCCGGTGTTGAAGAACGCGGGTGCCGAAGCATGGGACCTCGGCGACGGCGTCCTCGGCCTCACGTTCAAGAGCAAAGCGAACTCGATCGACGCCGACGTGATCAAGATGATCCACGACTCCGTCGATCGCGCCGAGCGCGACTTCCGCTCGATGATCGTGTGGAACCAAGGCGAGTTCTTCTGCGTCGGCGCGAATCTGTTCGCGGTCGTCGTCGCGGCGGGTCAGAAGCAGTGGGACCAGCTGCGCGAGATGATCAAGGGCTACCAGTACGCGACGCAGCGTATGAAGTACGCGACCGTGCCGGTCGTCGCCGCGCCCTACAACATGACGCTCGGCGGTGGGCTCGAGCTGTGCTTCGGCGCTGACGCGGTCCAAGCCGCAGCCGAGACTTACTCGGGCCTCGTCGAGGTCGGCGTCGGCCTCATCCCCGGCGGCGGCGGCACGATGAACATGCTGTGGCGTGCGCTCGAGAGTGTGCCGGAAGGCGTCGAGATCGACACGTACGCGTTCGTGACCCAAGTGTTCAAGAACATCGCGCTCGCGAAGGTCGCGACGTCGGCCGAAGAGGGCAAGGCGCTCGGCTTCTTCCGCGCGACCGATGGCGTGTCGTTCGACCGCGCGCGCCAACTGTACGAGACCAAGCAACGCGCGCTCGGTCTTGCGAATGCCGGCTATCACGCGCCGACGCCGCGCGCTTACAAGCTACCCGGCGAGAGCGGCATCGCGACGCTGCAGATGCTCGTCAACACGCTCGTCCACGGCAAGTACGCGAGCGAGCACGACGCGAAGATCGCGATGAAGCTCGCGAACGTGTTGTGCGGCGGAGTCGCCGGCAATACCCGCCCGGTCACCGAGGACGAGATCCTCGAGCTCGAGCGCGAGGCATTCCTCAGCCTGTGCGGCGAGCCGCTCTCTCAGGCGCGGATGCAGTACATGCTCCAACACCAGAAGCCGCTGAGGAACTAACCATGACCACCGAAATTGTCATTGCAGAAGCAGTTCGCTCCGCGGTCGGCCGCGGCTTCAAAGGCACTCTCGCGACGAAGCGTCCGGACGAGCTCGCCGCCGATGTGATCCGCGGCTTGATGGCGCGCGTGCCCCAGGTGCGCGGCAAGATCGACGATGTCGTGCTCGGCTGTGCGATGCCCGAGGGCGAGCAGGGGCTCAACGTCGCCCGGTTGATCGCGCTATCGGCCGATCTTGGGATCGAAGTGCCGGCGCAGACGATCAATCGCTTCTGCTCGAGCGGCTTGCAGGCGATCGCGATCGCCGCGGGCTCGATCGCGGTCGGCTCGAACGACGTCGTGATCGCAGGCGGCGTCGAGTCGATGACGATGGTGCCGATGACCGGCTTTCATCTGTCGGCGTCGCCCGACTTGATGGAGCACATGCCGGGCGCGAACACGCCGATGGGCATCACCGCAGAGAACGTCGCGAATCGGTTCGGTATCACGCGCCAGATGCAGGACGAGTTCGCGCTCAAGTCGCAGATGAAAGCGAAAGCCGCGCTCGAAAAGAAGGTCTTTGCCGACGAGATCGTCCCGGTGCGCGCGATCAGCTTCAAAGATGGTCATCGCGTCTACAAGGACTTCACCGTCGACGAGATGCCGCGTCCCGACACCACGCTCGAAGCGCTCGGCAAGCTCCCGGCGGCCTTCGCGCAGGGCGGCAGCGTCACCGCCGGCAACAGCTCGCCGATCTCGGACGGCGCCGCGGCTGCGCTCGTGATGACGCGCGCGAAGGCGACCGAGCTCGGGATCAAACCGCTCGGCGTGCTGCGCGGCTTCGTCGCGGTCGGCGTCGATCCGGAGATCATGGGCATCGGCCCACTACCAGCGGTCAAGAAGCTGCTCGCGAAGACGGGCGTGCCGATCGATCAGATCGACATCTTCGAGCTCAACGAAGCGTTCGCGAGCCAGTCCGTATACTGCCAGCGCGAGCTCGGTATTCCCGATGCGAAGATCAACGTCAACGGCGGCGCGATTGCCCTCGGACATCCGCTTGGTTGCACCGGCGCCAAGCTCACTGCGAGCGCGCTGTACGAGCTGCGCCGGCGCGGCGGCCGCTACGCGGTCGTGACGATGTGCATTGGTGGAGGCCAAGGCGCAGCAGCATTGTTCGAGAAGCCGTAAGAGCTTTGCGGTTGGCGAGAGTCGGTGGGGCGTACTAGTCTGCGCCCGTGCGTTTCCCCGTAGCCTTCGTTTCACTCGCCCTCGTAGTCGCCTGCAAAGGCAAACCGCGTCACGAAGATCCGGGCCCACCGATCGCGGCGAAGGGATCCGGCTCTGCGACCGGCTCGGGCTCCGCGACGGGATCGGGTTCGGCCGCCCCCGCCATTCCGCCGGGACCGCGCGCTGATATCGAGCTGCCGCACGGCACTGGACTGCCACCGGCGAAGACGACGGCCGCGCTGACCCAGCCACAGCTGAAGAAGCTGTCGGAGATCAAGGTTCCGCGCTTCATTCTCAAAGTGCAGTTGTTGACCGATGTCCTGTTGATCGCGCACCAGACCACCGATGACCACCCGAAGATCATGGTTTCAGTCGTGATCTCGCCGTGCCCGGGCGCTGAGTGCCGGCCACTCGATCTCGCGAAGTGGAAAGCCGACCCTGCGCCGGCGCAGACGGGTCTCGATCCCGACCTGGCGAAACGGCCCGACACCAAGTTCGAGCTCGGCGAGGACGTGCTCAACGGCCAGAAGATGATCTCGTCGTATCAGCTCGGCTACTGGTTCGAGAGTGCCGATGCCGGCAAGTGGACGAATACGTACTGCCTCTACTTCAACGACACGATCAACCGCATCCACGTCTGCGCCGAATACAAGGACGACCCTGCCGCGAGCCTCGACGCGATGGTCAAGCTCGTGCCGAAACAGGATCTCGTGAACGTCGCGGAGGCGTTCATGGACCTGTACTCGCAGGCGTGGGCAGCGCCCTAATCGGCGGCGCTACTTCTTGATCGCGATCTTGCGCGGCTTGGCTTCAGCGCGCTTGCCGATCGTCAGCGTCAGTACGCCGCTCTTGAGCTCGGCGTCGATCCGATCGCCATCGGCGATCTCGGGAAGCGCGAAGCTGCGCGAAAACGAGCCGAATTGCCGCTCGTAGAGCGCGTACGACTCGCCTTCCTTGCGTTCCTCGGCCTGCCGACTGCCGGACACAGTCATGACCCCGTTGTGAACCGCGATATCGAGGTCCTTCTCCTCGACGCCGGGCAGATCGGCCCGCACGACGAATGCCTCGGCCGTCTCTTTGACTTCGAATGTCGGCGCGAATGCCGATGCGGGCGTGCCGCCGAACAGCGGGTCCCACGCGAATAGGTTGCGCGCGAACGCGAACGGGTCGCGTCCGACGACGCGCGGAGCATTGTTGGTACGAAGAGCGAGCGACATCTGAATCCCTCCTGTGCGGGGAAGAAAATGGTTGTGGCCTCGTTGTAATCACCGACCGAGCGCGCGCAACCGCTTGACGACCGCCCGCGCGATGATTAAGGGCCGACGCTCGCGCGCACGTAACAGCGCGGTTTGCCGTCGTCGCCCGCGATGTAGCCCGCGGCACCGAGCGAGCCGGCCGCATCGTACAGTCGCAGCTGCACGCGCACGCGATCCCCCGCGAAGCTCGGCTTGCGATAAGCGATATCGATCGCCTTGGTCTTCACTTTGAGGGAGTGGCCGCCGGCCGCGAGTCGGCGATTGACCGCTTCGAGAAACAGCCGGATGTAGACGAGCGAATTGACGTGCTGATTCGAGTCGGTCTGATCGAGCGTGAAGCAGTGTCCGGCCGGATCCGGAGCCAGCTCCTCGAGCCAGCGCGCGCCTTCGGGGGCCTCCTGCGCGGTCGCCGGCGCCGGTGCGCTGTAGCGCGCATCCGGAATCGCTGGATAGCCCTCGACGTCGAGCTTGACCACGCGGCGCTGGTCGGGCGGCGCGAGTAACCGCGTGAACGTGTGCTCGGCAAACAACGAGCCGGCGGGAATCAGCTCGCCGTCGCCGCGCTTGCCGATCCGGCCGCCGACCCCGCGGATCTCGCACCACACGTTCATGAACAGGCGAGACACCGCGTCGCCGTCGCGATCGTGTGCGAGTTGAAAGCCGGCCGAAATCTCGACTTCGCGATCGATGCGGATCGGCTGATCGTGCGCGACCATCGTCATCCGCGTGAGGATCGGCAGCACGCCTTGCTTGATCGCGTTGCGCGCGCCCGGATGATCGACGAGCACGGTGTGCCACAGCCCACCGAGCGCCGGTGGAATCGCGATCGGAATCAGCCGGGCATCCTGGGTGATGTCCTCGTAGCGCAGGTAGAGCCTCGTCAGGTTGGACTGTGCTGATTCAATCGCGGGCATCGGCGGTGAGGGGAACGACATCGCGCGCAGCATAGCGTAGGGTCGCGCGAGGGATGCCGTCGCTGCAGCCGTTGCCGATAGATGCGGTCCTGCCCGCGCTGGTCCAGGCGGTGCGCGAACGCGGGGTCGCGGTGCTGGTCGCGCCGCCCGGTGCGGGCAAGACAACGCGGGTTCCCGGAGCGCTGCTCGAGATCGTGGACGGATCGATCGTCGTGCTGCAGCCGCGGCGGCTCGCAGCCCGGCTCGCGGCAGCTCGGATCGCGAGCGAGCGCGGCGTTCCCCTCGGCGGTGAAGTCGGCTACCAGGTGCGGTTCGATCGCAAGATCGGGCCGACGACGCGGATCGAGCTCGTCACCGAAGGCGTGTTGACGCGGCGGCTGCTCGGCGATCCAGACCTGCGCGGTGTCGGCTGCGTCGTGATCGACGAGTTCCACGAGCGTCACCTCGACGGCGACCTTGCGCTCGCGTTGTTGTCGCGGCTGCGCGAACGCCGGCCGGAGCTAAAGCTGGTCGTGATGTCGGCGACGCTCGACGCCGAGCCGGTCGCGGCGTTTCTCGGCAACGCGCCGGTGATCCGATCCGAGGGCCGGACATTTCCACTCACGATCGAGCACGCGGCTCAGCCCGACGATCGGCATCTCGGCAAACAAGTCTCGGCCGCGGTGCGCAAGCTCGCCCAAGCAGGGCTCGACGGCGACGTGCTGGTGTTCTTGCCGGGCGCGGGTGAGATCCGGCGCTGTGCGGAGGACCTCGCGGATGCGGCGGCGCTGTTCGATCTCGCGTTCGTACCGCTGCACGGCGATCTGCCGAGCGACGAGCAAGACGCTGCCGTGAGGCCGAGCGCGCGGCGCAAAGTGATCCTCGCGACCAACGTCGCCGAGACCTCGGTGACGATCGACGGTGTGACGTGCGTGATCGACAGCGGGCTCGCCCGGATCGCGAGGCATTCGCCGTGGTCGGGGATCGCGAGCCTCGAGATCGAACCGGTCAGTCGCGCGAGCTGTACGCAGCGAGCCGGTCGCGCCGGTCGAACTCGTCCGGGCCGCGTCGTGCGGCTCTACACGCAACACGACTTCGACACGCGCCGCGCATTCGACCCGCCGGAGATCGCGCGTGCGGACCTCGCCGGCGCCGCACTCGAGCTCCACGGCGCTGGGCTCGCCGGCCTCGGCGCGTTGCGCTGGTACGAGCCGCCGCCGGAGATCGCCGCGACCGCCGCGGAGGACGTGCTCGGCCGACTCGGTGCCGTGGCAAAGGGCGCGATTACCGAGCTAGGCCGCCGCATGCTGCGGTTCCCGGTTCACCCGCGACTCGCGCGTCTCGTCTGCGAAGCGGAAACCCGCGGCGTCGCTCGCGAAGCGTGCCTGATCGCTGCGCTCGTCGGCGCGCGCGAGCTGCGCATCGAACGGCGCGGTCGAACCGCCGAAGCGAAGCTGACATCGCCGTCGGACTTGATCGACGATCTCGACGCGATGCTCGACGCGCGCCACGGCGGCTTGCGCGCCGATCGGCTGCGCCGCGACGGTCTCGACGTGGGCACCGCGTTCGCGGTCGACCGGGCCGCGCGCCAGCTCGAGCAACTCGTCGATCGAACCGCACCGCCATTCGGCGGCGCTGCCGGCCGGGTGCACGCCCCGGCCGTCGAAACCCGAGTCCGCGCTCCGGCGAGCGATGCGGACCTCGACCGCGAGCTCCAGATCGCGATCCTCGCCGGGTTTCCAGATCGCGTCGGCAAGCGGCGCAGCGCGCGCAGTGCCGAGATCGTCCTCGCCGGTGGCGGCAGCGCGACGCTCGCCCCGAGCTCCGCGGTGATCGACGCCGAGCTGCTCGTCGCGGTCGATGTCGCCGAGACCGGGGCGCGCGGCCAGGCGACGAAGGTGCAGATCCGCCGCGCCAGCGCGATCGAGCCAGCGTGGTTGCTCGATCTCTATCTCGATCGGATCATCGAGATCGACGAGCTGGTTTGGAACGCCGCGAAGGAACGCGTCGAACGCGTGATTCAGCTGTCGTACGACGGCTTGGCGATCGACGAACAACGCGACGTCGATGGTGCGCGCCGCGCCGGTCCAGCGGCGGGCGAGCTGCTCGCGAAACAAGCGATCGCCGCCGGCATCGAGCGGTTCGTCGACAAGGACGCGCTCGCCGAGTGGCGCGCTCGCGTCGGCTTTGCTGCAAAGCTCGCGCCCGATTCCGGTCTCGTCGCACCGACCGACGATGTGCTCGCGAGCGTGATCGGCCGCGCCTGCGAAGGTGCGATCTCGTTCGCGG
>CAZDGY010000127.1:0-10603 GCA_964504685.1 uncultured Kofleriaceae bacterium
ATGTACTTGCCGCCCGACGTCTTGATCAGATCCTTCTTGCGATCGGTGATCCGCAAGAAGCCTTGCGCATCGACCTCGCCGATGTCGCCGGTGCGCAGCCAACCGTCGGACGTGAGCGCCTCTTCAGTCGCCTCGGGCAAGTTGTGATAGCCCTGCATCACACCTGGGCTCTTGACGAGGATCTCGTTGTCGCTCGGCGCGAGCTTGCACTCGGTGCCGGGCATCGGCAGGCCGACCGAGCCAAACGCGAACTTGTTCGGACGATTGACGAAGCTCGCCGCCGAAGTCTCGGTCAGACCGTAGCCTTCGAGGATCAACACGCCGCACGCGTGGAAGAACTCGGCGATCTCGCGCGATAGCGGCGCCGACCCCG
Organism: uncultured Kofleriaceae bacterium; assembly: GCA_964504685.1. Taxonomy (GTDB): domain Bacteria; phylum Myxococcota_A; class Polyangia; order Haliangiales; family Haliangiaceae; genus JABFXX01. The sequence goes on from CAZDGY010000127.1 coordinate 374, forward strand.
AGATGAAGTAGTGGACGCGGCCGCCGAACGTCGAGCGGATCTTCTCGAATACGAGCTTATCGGCGATCCGGAGCTTGAGCGCGAGCAAGCCGCGCGGCGCCTGGCCCTTCTGCCGTAGCTTCGAGCCCTCTTTACCGGCTTCGACCGCGAGCTCGAAGATCTTCTGCTTGAGCGGGCTGCCTTGTTTCGATTTCTCGATGATCTTGTTGTAGACCTTCTCGAAGATCCGAGGCACCGCCGCCATGATCGTCGGCCGCACGACCGCGAGGTTGTCGACGAGCTTCGGGATCCGGCCGTCGACCGCAGTGACCGATCCGGACGCGATGTGGCCGGCCATCAGCACCTTGCCGAACGAGTGCGACATCGGCAGCCACAAGTACTGCACGTCGTCGGCGCCCCACAGTCGGCACGCGTCGATCGCATCGGCGCAGTAGGCCCAGCACTCGTGGAGTAGCCGCACGCCTTTCGGCTTACCGGTCGTGCCCGACGTGTAGATCAACGTCGCGAGGTGCTCGCCTTTGATCCCGGCGACCAGATCGTCGACCGCGCGCGGATCCTTCGCGAGGAGCTCCGCGCCGGCGGCCTCGAGCGCGGTGAGCGTCATGATCCAGTCCTCGCCACCGCCATTGCTGCCGTTGCCGACCTGGTCGATGACGATGACCTTTTGCAGCTTCGGCATCTCGGCGCGATGAGCGCGCAGCTTGGCGAGCTGCCCGGCGTCTTCGGCGAACACGTAACGGGTATCGGAATCAGCGAGGATGAACGCGCACTCCTCGGCAGTGCTCGACGGATACACCGTGGTCGTCGCGCCGCCGGCGGCGAGAATTCCGAGGTCGCACAGCAGCCATTCGACGCGGGTGTTCGCGAGGATGCCGACTCGCTCTTCGCGACCGAGCCCGAGCGACGCGAGCCCGGCCGCGATCGCCTTGACCCGCTCACCGGTCTGGCGCCAGGTCATCGACCGCCACTGCTCGCCAACCGGATAGCGATACGCTTCGCGGTCCGGCGTGTCGTGAACGCGTCGCGCGAACAGCTGCGCGATCGACGTAGACTTGCGGATCAGACGCTCGGGGGCGGTCGTCTCGGGCATGGCGGCCGGACTATAGATCTCCCGTAGGCGTAAGCGTAGGCGTAGGCGTAGGCGAATCCGCTCGGATCCATGAATCGCTTACGCTTACGCTTACGCTTACGCCGACGCGATTGCCTGAGCTAGCCTCGGGCGGTGGCGTCCTCGACCGAATGGCTCGACGAGCTAGCAAGTGCGTGGCGCGCCGAACGGATGGCCGTCCGAGCGCAAGTCGCGCTCGAGCGCTCGGGTCGGTCGCTCGCCGAGCGAGTCGCGCTCGGTATCGCGCTGTCGAGCTTGCGCATCATCGACGAGCGCGCTGCGCCGGGCGATCGCGTGCGGGTCCAAGTCACGGTTCCCGACACTATCGATCTCGACAACTTACGGATCGCGCCCGGCGATCCAGTGCGGCTGTGGGCCGAGTCGCCGGACGAGCCGTCGTCGGTACGTGGCGTGCTGGAGCGCCGCGAAGAGCAAACCCTGTGGCTGATGCTCGATCGCCCCGTCGACGAGCTCGATCGCGATTACGCGCTCGATCCGGAAACCCCGGAGGTCACGTTCGATCGCGGCGACACCGCGATCGCGCGCACGAAGGCCGCGCTCGCGAATTCGGACCTCGCGCGCATTCGCGAAGTCTGCGCGCTCGCCCGTCCGCCCCGCCCGCTCGCGCCACTGTCGTGGCAACCGCTCGACGGCGAGCTCGACGACCGCCAGCTCGCCGCGGTCGACGCAGGCTTGCGCAGCGGCGATGTCGCGCTCGTTCACGGGCCGCCCGGAACAGGCAAGACGCGCACGCTCGTCGAGATCGTACGGCAACGCGTCGCGCGCGGCGAGCGCGTGTTGTGTGTCGCGCCGTCGAACACCGCGGTCGACAACCTCGGCCTTCGCCTCGCCGCCGCGGGCACCCAGGCCGTTCGACTCGGTCACGCAGCGCGGATCGCGCCTGCGCTCGTCGAGCTCACGCTCGAAGCCCAGCTCGAAGCCTACGGCGCGACCGAGCTCGCGCGCGAATGGCGCGATCGCGCTGGCACGTTGCGCAAAGCCGCGCTCGGCAAGTCGGCGGCGACCGCGCGCGAGCTGTGGACCGAAGCGCGTGCACTCGATCGCGATGCGGCGCGCGAGCTCGCCAATGCGGAGCGCGCGATCCTCGACCGCGCCGATGTCGTGCTCGCGACGTGCGTCGGCGCGGACCATCCGCTGCTGCGCAAGGCGAGCGAGGACCGCGATGGCGACGCGATCTTCGATTGCGTCGTGATCGACGAGGCGACGCAGGCACCGGATCCGTTGCTGCTCGTCGCGTTGGGCCGCGGCAAGGTCGGAGTGCTCGCGGGCGATCCGCTGCAACTCGGGCCGGTGATCACCGGCGGCCCGGCGGTCGAGGCGGTGCTCGGCACGACGGTGTTCGAGCGGCTGATCGCGAGTGGCGTCGCCGGCAACATGCTCGAGCAGCAGTACCGCATGCACGAGCAGATCATGACGTTCCCTTCGCGCGCGATGTACGATGGCCGACTGCGCGCTGCGCCCGATGTCGCCGAGCATCGGCTCGAGCAGCTCGGCGTACTGCCCGACGCCGTGCGACCACGGCCGCTGTGGCTGGTCGACACCGCCGGCAAGGACTGGCTCGAAGAGCGGACCGACTTCGAGCCCGGTAGCTCGCTGACCGGTTCGCCGGCATATCAAGTCGATCCGAGCACGTTCAACACCGGCAACGCGCTGCGGGTCGCCGCCGAAGCGCGCCGGCTGTTGTCGCGCGGCCTCGCGCCAACCGATCTCGCGATCATCGCCGCGTACTCGGCGCAGGCCCGCCGGTTGCGCGAGATCCTCAAAGTCGAGCGCGCCGCCGGAGTCGAGGTCGGCACGGTCGATGGCTTCCAAGGGCGCGAGAAAGAAGCGGTGATCGTCGATCTCGTGCGCAGCAACTTGTCGGGCGAGCTCGGCTTCCTCGCGAACACGCGGCGGATGAACGTCGCGCTGACTCGCGCGCGCCGGTTCCTGCTCGTCATCGCAGACTCGGCGACGCTCGGCGCGAATCCATACTACGCCGAGCTGATCTCGTATCTCGATTCGATCGATGCCCACGGGAGCGCGTGGAGCGACGACGCCGAGCCCTTGCGATGACCTCGCGGATCTGCGATCACCGGCTCGTGACCGCCATCCGTATCACCTTGCTAGCCGCTCTCGTCGCGTTCGTGCCTGCGTGCGAAAAGACCGACGACACCCAGGTCTTGATCGAGGAAGCGCACGACCTCTCGCATCACTCCAAGGTCGAGCTCGATCATCTCGAGCACCGCGCCAAGGAGATCGACCGCGCGTATCCGCACGACGGAGCGTCCGGCCGCTTGCTCGGCCAGGCGCGCGAGAAGCTGTCGCAGCTCCGCGCGATCGAGACCGCTCTCGACCACGTCGCCGCAGGTGGCCACGAGGCACAGAAACCAGACGGCCAAGCCGCGACGGACGCGAGCGCGATCGCTGCGCTCGTCGACGATGCGCGCGGCAAGCTCGACGAGGGGATGGTCGAGATCAGCGGCGATCTGGACTCGGTAGAAGCCGCCGGAGACGCCGCCCGGCGCGACAGCCTGAGCCAGCCGGCACCGAGCGCGATCAGCGCGACTCCCGGCGCCGACCCGACGCCCGCCGCACCCGGCGAGTAGGCTACACTTGTCGGGATGAGGATCCCGACCAAGCCCAAAGTGATCCTCGCGTCGTGCCGCGAGTACGACGCCGAGAAAATCCGCGCGATCGTGCGGGGTGGCCTGAACACGCTCGGGCTCAAGCCGAGTGGCCGCACGCTCGTCAAGCCGAACCTGGTCGCCGCCGGCCCGATGTTCCCTTACGCATATACCCGACCGGAGTTCGGCGAAGGCGTGTTGCGCGCGCTGCAAGATGTCGGCGGCGACGCGATCACCGAGCTCGCGGCTGGCGAACGTTGCGGCATCACGGTGCCGTCGCGCGTCGCGTTTCGCGAGTCCGGTTGGAACGCGATGCTCGATCGCACCAAGATCAAGCACTACTACTTCGAGGAGCAACAGCAGGTCGAGATTCCGCTCACTCACGAGCGCCGGCTGCTCGACTACGTGTTCACCCCCGAGCCGATCGCGCGCGCCGACTTCTTCGTCAACTGCCCCAAGTTCAAAGCGCATCCTTGGACGACCGTCACGTTCTCGCTCAAGAACTACATCGGCATCCAAGACGATCGCCATCGGCTGATCGATCACGATCACAAGCTCAATGAAAAGATCGCCGACCTGCAGCACATAATCCAGCCGCAGTTCATCGCGATCGACGCGATCACCGCCGGTGAAGGCCGGATGTTGACGCCGACGCCATTCGACCTAGGGCTCGTGATCATGGGCAACAGCCAGGTCGCGTTCGATACGGTGTGCTGCCACATCATCGGTATCGATCCGATGACCGTCGATCATATCCGGCTCGCGCACGAGTATGGATTCGGCACGACTCGGCTCGAAGACATCGAGATCCTCGGCGACGTCACGTTCGAAGAAGCGAAGCGGCGCGCGAAGGGCTTCAAGGTCGGGCTGATTCGCGTCGAGAAATACTTCGAGGGCACGCACATCACGGCGTACGCCGGTCCGCCACCCGAGGCCGAGCACGGCGACTATTGCTGGGGCGGCTGCCCGGGCGCGATCGAGGAAGCGATCGAGATCCTCCGCGTGTTCGACAAGCAGACCGATTCGCGGATGCCGCATTTGCACGTCGTGTTCGGCGCGTACGATGGGCTGATTCCGGCCAAGCCCGGTGAGAAGGTCGTGTTCATCGGCGACTGCGCGACGTGGAAGGGCGACATCCACGGCAAGCCGATCGCGATCGAGAACCTCTACAAAGATCGCTCGACGCTCGATCCGCATCACGCACACGGCAAGGACGTCTTCAAGTCGCTCGCCGAAGCGCGGCGCAAGCTGACCGGCGATGTCATCCGACTCGAGGGCTGCCCGGTGTCGGTGTCCGAGCAGGTGCTCGCGCTCGTCACGATCGGCAAGCTCGACAACCCGTTCTTCGACCGACGCAACATGTTCACGTTCACCCGCGCGTACCTCGGTTGGAAGACGCGGGTCGCGCTCAACAAGCTGCAACGCAAGCGCTACCAGCAGAATGGCGCCTATGCGCATCGCGGCGAGGCGGCGCCGGATCTCGGCGGTCTCGCGTGATCGGCCCGGGCCAGATGCCGCGGCTGCGCGTGGTCCGGCTGCGCAGGCTTGCCTACATTCGAGCTCGCCGTCGCGGCCCGCGCCGCATGAAATCTCCAGTCGTCGCGACGAGCGTGCGCGATACTGAGCCAACACATGGAACGAGGCAGCGCACGCAGGCGAGTGGGGACGTGAGCTTCGATCACGGCCCCGCCGAATTTCCGATCGCGACGCTGCGGCCGCGCGCACCGATCGCGACGCTGACCGCATGGGTCGGCGATCTGCAGCGCTGGCTGGTCGAGCGCGTCGCGTTCCTGCGCCCGCGCACGATTCCGTTGATCGCCGCGATGGTCGGCATGCTCGGCACCGCCGCTGCAGCGCACTACCTTCAGCGCGTCGAGGGTCACGCGACGCGCTCGGCGATGAGCGCGACGCTGACCACCCGCTAAGCTTCCGCGCTACGCTCCGCGCATGACAGTGCGCGTCGTTCACCACATCAACTGCCTGACGATGTGTCCGGTCGCCGGACGCTGGATGGGCTTGCCGCCTGGACCTTCCGGCTTGGCGCGGATGGTGGCGCACTGCCTCGTGATCGAAACCGAGCGCGACGGCCTCGTGCTGGTCGACACCGGGTTTGGCACCCGCGACCTCGAAGGCAAGACCGGCGTGCCGCGCGCGTTTCTCGCGATCGTGCGGCCTGCGATGGATCCGGCCGAGCCGGCGATCGCACAGATCAGCGCACTCGGCTATCGCGCGTCTGACGTGCGCCATGTCGTGGTCACCCACCTCGACGTCGATCACGCCGGCGGCATCGGCGACTTCCCCGAGGCTCGCGTCCACTTGCACGCACGGGAACATGCTGCGGCGATCGCGCCCGCGACGCTGCGCGAACGCGAGCGCTACATGCAGGCGCACTGGGCACACGGGCCCCACTGGGAGGTCTACAGCGAGACCGGCGACACGTGGCGCGGCTTGCCCGCGATCGCACGATTGCGCGGCCTCGATGCCGATATCGGCCTTCTGCCCATGCACGGGCACACGCGCGGCCATTCTGCGGTGATCGTGCGCGAGCGCGAACGCTGGCTCGTCCACGCCGGCGACGCCTACTTCCATCACAACATGCTCGCCGGTGGTCGCACGCCGTTCGGCCTCGCCGCGTTCGAGACGCTCGTCCAGATCGATCCGAGCGCCCGCAAGGCGTCGGCTGCGGCGCTGCGCGAGCTGCATACCAAGCATGACGACGTCGACGTGTTCTGCGCGCACGACCCGATCGAGTACGAGGCGTTTCACAGCTGATGGCGCGATCGCGATGGTTCTTAGTCGTTGCGCTCGGCTGCGCGCACCCCGCGAAGCCAGCGGCACCGGCGACACCGGCTACCGGTGACTCGGTCGCGCCAGCGGTTATCACTCCGCCGTGCGCGACCTACGAATTCTACGCGCTGTCGCTCACGTCGTTTCCGTCGGAGACTGGCACGCACGACGCGTTCTACGCCGCCGACTCCGCCGCCCGCGCGCACTACGAGCGCGGCGCGTCCGCCGGCGAGGCGCACCACTACGGCGAGGCCGCTGCGGAGTTCCTCGCATGTGGCGAAGCGTATCGCGCCGTACCCGATGGCGACCTCGGGGTCGCGACCGCGATCAAGAACGCACAGCTCTGCTACAAGAACTCGATCTTCGCGTACGCGAACGCAGGGCTGTTGCAGCGCCGAGGCCAACAGCAGCTCGAGCTCGCGGCAAGCGATGACCGTCGTGCCGGCGACTACATTCGCGCCGAGCTTGCAAAGGCGCCGGTCGAATGCCCTGCGAGCCCAGATCTCTAGTTGCCGACGACCGTGATGTACGTGATCGTGTTCGCGTCGAGTGGCACCGCGCCGCCGCCGATGCCGCCCGCGCCGCCGATCGTCACGTTCGTCGTGCCGCCGACGGGCACCGTGATGTTCGGGAAGAACACGTCGACGCCGGTCGCACCCGCCGCCCACGTCGTTCCGTCGAATGCTTGCGCGGCGAGCGAGGTCGCGTCGATCGCGATCGCGCTCTGCGTGCCCTCGACGTGAACGAACAGCGCGGCCTTCGTCGGGTCGTAGGTCGCGGCGAAACCCGTATAGAACGTCGTCACGCGCGATGTTTCCATCGAGCGCGAGCTGAACAGCTTGTTCGTCGCGATCACCGCCGGGTTTGCGACCGCAAGACCGGCAATCGCGTACGTGCCCATGTCGACGGTACATTGCGACGCGGCGGTCGGCTCGACGATATCGACCTTGGTCTCGCCGGCGTTCAGGCACAGCTCGAACCGACCGTTCGGGTTCGTGCTGTCCGTGGTCGTGTCGCCTTCGACCGTCCAGTGCGCGCCGAAGATCCCGCAGAAGCCCGCGCCGTTGTTCGAGTCCCAGTCGACGAACTCACCGGTGAAGAACGTCTGGCCGGCCGCGCAGCGACCCGCATCGACCGAGCTGTCGATCGGCGCGTCGACCTTCGCATCGATCGCGGCATCGCGATGCTTGGCACTGTCGTCGCCGCACCCACCAACCCCGAACACGAGCGCGAGCAGCGCGACCGACTTCATCCCGGCAAGTTATCACTTCTTCGACATGGCGGGCGCCACGCCCGACGCCGCCGGGGGCACCGATGTCGGCTTCGTCACGTCGTCGAGCGAGAGCTCGGCGAGCGCGTCCTGAAATTGGACGCGGAGCAGCATCGCCTTCTCTTCGGTGTCGACCACCGCGATCGTCGTCTTCTGCACGCGATCCGAGATGTCGCGCATCTTGTCCTTGAGGTGCGACATCAGATCGCCGCCGGTCTTGACCGCTTGCAGCGTGACGATCTGACCGTGGAGCTCGTCCATCCGCTCGCGGTAGTCGGACAGCCGGCGCCGCAGGCTGGTCTGTTGCTCGCCGAGGTCGACGAGCGATTTGTGGAAGCCGAGCAGCTTCTTGAGTTGGTCGCGCAACTCGACCGACGCCTCGGGCGCGTCGACGTAGAGCTTCATCATCTCGAGTGAAGCGTTCGCGTTGAGATCGAGCGTGCGCTGCATCGGCGTCGCTTCTTCGATCCGCACGCTCTTCGCCTCACCCGGTTGCAGGTCGACCTCGAACAAGTGCGCATCGCCGACTCGTTCGAACTTCGGCGGCGCATCCACGAGCGTCCAGCCTTTGTTGATCGTGTGGCGAATGTAGACGCGCGCCGGCTGAGGCAAGCGATTCGTCAGGTTCAACGTCTGGCGCCGAATGTGTTGGACCTCGGCGGTGAGCACACCGCGCTCGAGCGTGACGAGCTTCGCGATCTTGTCCTCTTCGCCATCTTGGCGTTCGATCACGACCTGGCGATCGAGCGCGAACGGCACGACCGCAGACGACTTCGGCGCGATCGGTTCGGTCAGGCCTTCGCCGATGAACCGCTCGTTGCCATAGACCGTGACCGGCCCGGTCTCGAGCGTCGAGTCGGTCGGGTTGCGGAACCGAACCGCTCGGAACGCGAAGTGTGAGTTACCGCGCTCGCTCTCGGCGTCGTAGAGATAGACGACCTCGCCATCGGTCTCGCCGCGCACCATCGAAACCATCGCGGATGAATCTTTCGCCACCGTCATCGGCTGACTGCTCGCGAAGTGGCTCTCGCCCACCGGCTCGGCGTCGATGTCGTCGATCTTGCTCGCGCCCTGCCCCTGTTGCTCCACCGGACCGGCTTCGGCGACGAGCCGGACGTGCGCCGAGGCGTTCGCTTCGAGCTTCTTGACGATCTTGATCCGCGCCGGCGGCACGCCTTCATCGATCAGTTGATTGCGGACCAGGTTCGCGCGGTCGTCCGCGATCTCGTTGGCTTGCGGGCCGTTCGCATCGGCGAAGCTCTCGATCACGATCGTCTTGTTCGAGTGCATGATGCTCGGCGCGATCGACTTCATCTTCGCGTCGCCGGTCGCGACCCGGGTCTCCTCCTTCTTGTGCTTCGGGGCGCTCTCGCGATGCCCGACGCTCTTCTTCGCAAGGACCTCGTCGACGTCGGCGTCATCGTCGCCGTCAGCGTCCGGCTTGTAATCGAACTGCCTTCCACCACCCCTCGCGGCCTGTGGCGCCATCGGCGGCGGAGCCGCTTGGACCGATGCAACGGCTTCGCCGGTCACGACCGTCCCGGAGATCGGCGCCACCACGCTCGGGTTTGGGTGCCCGGCCGGACGGCGAATCTCGTCGTCTCCGATATCGGTCAACAGCTGCTCGCCGGTCGCGCCGGGCTCGACCGTCGTGCCTTGTTGATACGGCGACATCCCGCTCGGCGGCGCAACCGCGAACTTCTCCTCGGACTGCAGCGTCGCGCGTTGGACTTGGCGCACGCTCCACAAGTCGTACTTGAACGACAGGGCCGACGACGAACCGACACCGACCATCACGCCCTTCCAATCCTCGCCCGACGTGTTGTCGACGATCGCCCAACCTTCGAGCATGACCTTGCCCTTGTCACCGACGACGACTCGATAGCTCGGCTTCCACGCCGGTGCTTCGGTGACGTACGTCAACACGACGTCGGCTTTGGCCTTCTACGGCAACTGCAGCTTCATCACGAGCGAGGCGCCGTCTTCGGTCCGATCGCGTGGAATCGCGACCGCGAGCGGCTGTTTCGTAATCGCATCGACGACGGTCAGCGACTTGAGAAAGTCATCGACGCGCTCGCGTGGCACTCGCACGGTCAGCATGCCGTCGGTGACCGTGGCGCGGCGCTCGTAGAACGCGACTCCGTTGCGATAAACGACGACGCGTCCGAGCGCGACCTTGTCGACGCTGACGTAGCTCCCGCTCGCGCCGCACGCAGACAACGCTACCGCCATGAGAATTCCCGCGAGACTCTTCTTCATCTCCGGGCAAACGCATAGCTGCGGCTCGCGATCTACGAATTCGGGAACTCGTCAAAGTTTGCGTTGTCGCCGGTGTCAGCCGCGGCGCGCGCGCTTGCGCTCTTCGAGCTCTTCCAAGGTCTTCGGCCAGTCCTCTTTGAGCAGCCGCGACAGCGAGCGATCGGCGAGCAGCCGGCCTT
>CAZDGY010000128.1:0-10533 GCA_964504685.1 uncultured Kofleriaceae bacterium
CTTCGCCTCAAAGTTTGGGAGACGCCCGATCTCGCGAGTGCGCGCGCGCTCGTCGAGGACTACTTCGCGCAGTTGATCGAGCGCGAAACGCGGCTCGGGTTGGCGCCGGAAGGTGAGCGGGGCACGATGGACGCCGACTTCGATGCGTCCACCGAGGCCGCGTAGTGCTCGCCGCGTCACTGCGTGCCAATGATTTTCTCGTCGCCGAGAGCGCGGCCATGCGCGCGGTCGTCGAGCGGGTCGGGGCATTCGCCGACGGTGGCGCCCCGGTGTTGATCGCGGGCGAGCACGGCACGGGGCGCGAGCTCGTCGCGCGCGTGCTGCATCAGAGCGGGCCGCGCGGTCGCGGTCGGTTCGTCGCGGTGCGGCCGACGTTCGTGGGCAGCGATGTTGCGCAAGGCCCGGGCGACGATTGCGAGCGAGCTCGTCGCGCGCTGCGAGCGGCCGCAGGCGGCACGTTGCTCGTCAAAGACGTCAGCGATCTGTCGGCGCCTTCGCAGCGTACGCTCAAGCGCGCGATCGGCGCCGATGCGACCGATCTGCAGATCGTCGCGACCGCCGACGTCGATGTCCAACATGCGGTCGAAGCGAAGATCGTATCGCGCGATTTCTACGAGTTGTTCTCGGCGCGTCGGATCGAGGTGCCACCATTGCGCGATCGCACCGCCGATTTGCCGACGCTGTTCGAGCGCTGGGTGCGTCACTACGCGGCCGAAGTCGGCCGGGGCAAGCCGACGGTCTCGAGCCGCGCGCATGCTCGGCTCGGCGCATATCCGTGGCCCGGCAACGTCGCCGAGCTCAAATCGATCGCGCGCCGGCTCGTCGTTCGGGTCAGCCGCAGCCGGATCGAAGCGGGTGACGTCGATGAGATCTTGCCGGGCGGCGCGGAGCGCGTCCCCCTCGAAGATCTCGCGTTCGAGGACATGGTCAAAGCGAAGCTCGCGGGGCTGCTCGCGCGGATCGATGGCTATCCCGTGCACGACCTCTACGACAAAGTGCTCGCGCGCGTCGAGCGGCCGCTGTTCGACCTCGTGCTCGCGAACACCGGCGGCAACCAGCTCAAGGCCGCCGCGATCCTCGGCCTGAATCGCAACACGTTGCGCAAGAAGCTCGCCGAGCTCGGCCTCGGCGCCGCGAAGAAGCCGAGCAAGCGCGCTGGCCGCGAAGACCGCGCGCTCGACGGCGAGTGATGGTGTGGCTCGCGCGCGGCGTCGCGATGCTCGTTGTTGTCGCTAGCGCGCAGATCGCGAGCGCGAACGCCGGCCAGCCATGGTCGGGCGGCCAACTAACCGGCGAGCCCGCCGGGATCACCGACGTCGCGATCGCACACGAGGAGCTGGTCATCGATCTTCGCCCGCTCGCCGACGAGGGCCTGGTCGCGGTGAGCGCGACCTATCACCTCGACAACCGCGCCGGTGCCAAGCACCTCGACCTGGTGTTCGCGACCGGATCCGCGACACGCGATTTCACGGTGTCGCTCGACGGCCGCGTGATCGCGAGCGCGCCGATCGCGGACGCGAAGCTGCCCGCGACCTGGGCCGCGCCGACGTCGACGCCGGCGATCGGAGCCGGTGCTGGCTTTGACTATCGCATGGTGCCCGAACCGATCCCGTTCGGGTTCGCGCTTGACGTGCCGCCCGGTCGCCATGATCTCGCGGTCCGCTACGCCGGCGAGGCGGTGCGCCATCGCGAGCGTCCTCTGGTCTCTCACTTATTCGCGTACGTGCTCTCGCCCGCGCGCTCGTGGGCCGCGTTCGGCGGGCTCGACGTGACGGTGCACGTTCCTGCCGACTGGACCGCCGTCGTGGTTCCGGAGCTCGCGCGCGATGGCGATACGCTTCACGCCGCGTTCGCGAACGTTCCCGCCGATGCGATCGCGATCACCGCACGAGCTCCGCTCGGCGCGTATGCCATGCTCGAGACTGCGAGCGAAGCGCTGCTCGCGATCGTCGCGCTCGCCGGCGGCTTCGCGATCGTTATTCGCACGCGGTCGCGCGAGCGCGGTCGCGCGGAGACCGGTCAGCCGCGTGATACGCGCGCTGCTGCCGTGCGCGCGTTGGTGTGGGCGGGCGCATTCATCGCGTCGGGGTTGCTCGCAGTCTACGGTCCTGCGCTCGCGCTACCCGCGCACGAAGCCAGCTCGACGGTCTACCTCGCGATCGAGGCGATCGCTGTCGTACTCGGCAGCATCGTCGTGTTCGCGGTCGGCATGGTGGTCGCGTGGCTCGCCGCACCATCACGGCGCCGCTGACTCGCGCTCGCGCGCGGACAGCGCGACGACGATCGCGCCGAGCGTCAACGAGGCCGTCGCGGCGATGCCGGCATAGCTCGGATCGGCGTCGTACAGCCGACCGAGCGCGATGCTGCCAGCCCACCACGCGAGCCCGTAGACGACGTAGTAGATGCCGTACGCGCGGCCGCGCTGGGCGCGGGGCACGATCGCGGCGATCAGCGCCTTGCCGATCGATTCGGTCGACGCGCGCGCGATCGTCCACAGCGCGATGCCGACGATCGCGAGCGCGAGCGAGCCCGACGATGCGAACGATAGCGGGCCGTACGCCGCGCCGGCGATCACGAACAGCGCCACGACGCCGGCGCCGGTGCCGCCGCGCGCTCGGCCGCGATCGAACGCGAGACCCGCACCGAGCGAGACCAGGCCGTCGAGAGCCATCGCGCCGGCGTACACGATCGGCAGCCACTTCACCGCGAGTACGCCGGTCTTGCCGAAGTGGTAGGCGAGCAGCGGCCAGTCGGCGAGCCCGATCGCGACGAGCGCGACGCCGACTAGATACACGCGATAACGAGGCGCGAGCCGGCCCGCGTCGTCGGCGCTGTCCGCGTCGCCTTCGATCGCACGCGGGTCGGGATACAGCCGGCGCGCGCGTACGAGCACGGCGACGGTCGCGAGCCCGGGCAACGCGAGCAGCCCGAACGCCCACGCGAACCCCGATGCGTTGGCGCCGCGCCACGCGAGCACGCCGGCCACCGCGAGCGGGCCGAGCAAGGCACCGGCTTGATCCATCGCTTCGTTGATCGCGAACGCGCGGCCGGGGCCGAGGTCTTTGCCTGCGAACGAGGTCAGCGTCGATTTCGCCGGCGAGCGCACCGCCTTGCCGAGCCGTTCGAGCGCGACGAGCGCGGCGACCGCCGGCCAGCTGCCGACGAGCGCGAGCGCCGGCACCGCGACCAAGTTGATCGCGTAGCCCGCGATCGTCAGCGCCCAGTACGCTTGCGTGCGATCGACGAGCGCGCCGCTCCAGTAGCGCAGCGCGAACCCGACGGCTTCGCCGGTGCCGCTGACCGCGCCGACCGCGGTCGCGCTCGCGCCGAGCAACTCGAGGTACGGGCCGATCGCCGAGCGCATGCCCTCGTAACACATGTCCGCGAACAAGCTGACCCAGCCGAGCAGGATCACGAACTTGAACGCGCGGCGATGGCGGTCGGGGTCAGTCACGCAGTCTCGGATCGAGCCATAGATAGACGAGGTCGACGATTAGGTTTGCAGCGGCAATCGCGATTGCCGAGATCAACACGACGCCGACCACGAGCGGAATATCGAGGTCGTGGATCGCCTGCAAGACCTCGCGGCCGAGCCCGGGCCACCCAAACAGGTACTCTACGATGACCGCGCCACCGAGCAGCACGCCGAGATCCAAGCCGACGAGCGTGACCAGCGGGCCGAGCGCGTTACGCAGCGCATGCTTGACGATCACGCGGCGCTCGGACAACCCCTTCGCGCGGGCGGTGCGCACGTAGTCCTCTTGCAGCGTGTCGATCAGCTCGCTGCGTACGACGCGCGAGTAGTAGGCGACGCCGACGGCGGCGAGCGTGAGCGCCGGCAACACCAGGTGGTACAGCCGATCCAACCCGGGCTTGCCGTAGCCGTTGATCGGGAACCAGCCGAACCGAGACGACAGCACGGAGATCAGGACCATGCCGACGAAGAAGGTCGGGGCGCTCTGACCGACGAGCCCGGCCAGATTCGACGCGTAGTCCGGCCAGCGATTTCGCCGCAGCGCTGCGATCACGCCGAGCGGCACACCGATCAGCAGCTGCAAGACGATCGCGGCGAGCGCGAGCTGAGCGGTCGGCCAGATTCGCTCCGCGAGGATCGCGGTGACCGCGCGCTTGCTGCGATAGCTCTCGCCGAGATCGCCGTGGACGATGCGGTCGATGAAACAGCCGTATTGCCCGGCGAGCCCGCGATCGAGGCAATAGTGCGCCCGCGCGTGCGCGATCGCGTCTGGTGTCGCATGCGGCCCGAGCAGCACCTTCATCGGATCCGCCGGGATCAGCGCGATCATCGCGAACGTCGCGGTGACGACGAACCACACGACGACCAGCGACCACCCGATCCGGCGCAACACGAAGCTCATCGCTTGACCCGCTCGCCGTCAGCGCCGAGATCGAGCCACGCGGTGGTGAAGTCGCGCAACCACACCGGATGCGGTGCGTAGCCTTTGACGTACGGCTGAACGACCTCGGTCAGCATCTGGTGGTAGCCCCAGATCCACGGGGCATCGTCGTAGAGGATGCGCTCGGCGCGGCGGTACATCGCGGCACGCGTCGCGGGGTCGGTCTCGCCGCGGGCGCGATCGAGTAGCGCGTCGAGCTCGGGGTTCGAATAGAACGAGCTGTTGTTCGAGTTGTCGTCGGCGATCATCCGCGAGTGAAAAACCGCGTCGAAGAAGTCGGTCGGGTCGGGGTAATCGCCGGTCCATGTGGCGAGCGAGAACGGCGGGCCGTTCGCCGCACCGATCAACGTCGTGTAGGTCGCCCACTCGAGCTTGGTGATCCGCACACGAACGCCGATCTCGGCGAGGTCGCCCTGGATCGACTCGGCGATCGTCTCGGCCTCGAAGTCATCTTGGGTCAGGAATTCGAGCTCGAGGCCGCCGGCGTACCCCGCCTCGGCGAGCAACGCCCGAGCCTTGGCCGGGTCGTGAGGGTACGGCGCGAGCTGATCGTCGCGTCCGAACATGCCAGGCGACAACAGCCCGTGCGATGCGACCGCGGCACCGTGCAGCAGCTTGACGAGATGCTCCTTGTCGACCGCGTAGTTCAGCGCTTGCCGGACGCGCCGATCGTCGAACGGTTTGACTCGCACGTTCATCCGCGCCCCGTACGCGTTCATGATCGCGCGCTGGAACACGAAGCCTTGCCACAGCGGATTTGCGCGCAACGCTATGTAGTCCGGCGCGGCGAGCTTGTCGCACGAGTCGAGCTCGCCGCGTTGGAACATCAAGTAGGCGGTGTCGCGCGGCACGTTCTCGAGGACCTCGATCGCGTCGAGGTGGATCGACTCGGCGGCCCAGTACTTCGGGTTCTTGCGCAGCCGCAGTCGGCGGCCCTCGTCCCACTGCTCGAACATGAATGGTCCGTTGGCGAGTAGCTCGCGCCGGAGCGCGGTGCCGGCCGCCGCGACATGGTCGCTGCGCTGCGGCGTCGAAAACGCCATCGTCAGCACATAGGGCAGCGCGACGCCCCGCTGACCTAGCTGAAGCCGGAGCGTCCGAGCGTCGACCGCGGTGATGCCCGTCGCGTGCCGAGCCGTGCCGGCGCGAAGCTCGGCGGCTCCGACGACATCCGCGAGCATGGGCCCGAACGGCGAATCCGCGGTCGAGATCGCACGTTCGAGGCTGTACGCAAAGTCGGCCGCGACGATCGGGGTGCCGTCCGCATACTGCAGGCCGGGCCGTAGCTGGAACGTATAGGTCAGGCCGTCGGCCGAGACCTCCCAGCTCTCCGCGAGGTGCGGAACGAGCGCCAGGCCCTTCGCCGGATCACTTGGCGAGCTCGGGTCGTAGCCCAGGAGCGTGTCGAACAACGGATGGAGGCCATACCCGGAGTAATCGTCGTAGCCGATGGTCGGATCGAGCGTCGCGATCTGCCCGTTGATCGCGAAGCGCAACGTGCCGCCGTCGCGAGGCCTTGCGTTGCCGGCCGCGCGCCACTCGGGACCGGGAGCGGTCGAATCGCACGCGACGAGCGCGAGCACCACGACGAGCGCGCGACTCATCGCCGCTCCCTCGGATCGAGCGCGTCGCGCAGGCCGTCGCCGACGAGGTTGAACCCGACGACCGCGAGCATGATCGCCACGCCGGGCGCGAGCACGAGCCACGGCGCGCTGCGATAGTAAACGCGCCCTTCGTACAGCATGCGTCCCCACGAAGGGGTCGGCGGCTGCGGGCCGAGCCCGAGGTACGACAACACCGACTCGGCCAACAGATTTTGCGCGAAGCCGAGCGCGGTGATCGCGACCACGAGGCTCGCGAGGTTCGGCAGCAAGTAGTGCGTGATGATCCGCGCCGGGCTCGCGCCGAGCGCGCGCGCGGCAGTCACCATCTCGCTGCGGGCGAGCGTCAGGGTCTTGCCGCGGACCACACGCGCGATCGTGGTCCAGCCCACGACCCCGAGCGTGATGTACACCGGAGCGATCGACGACCCGAGCTGTGACTCGTGCAACAGCGCGGCGAGCAAGATCGCGAGCAGCAGAAACGGGAACGACAGGCCGAGGTCGACGAGCCGCATCAGGAAGTCGTCGGTCCGCCCTCCGGCATAGCCCGCGACCAGGCCGACGAGCAGACCGAGCACCAGGGCGATCGCGGTCGCCGCGGTGGCGATCTCGAGCGATGTGCCGGCGCCCGCGACCACCCGCGACCAGACATCGCGCCCGAGGTGATCGGTACCGAGCGGTGCGTCGGCCGATGGCGCGAGCGGGGCCCCGAGCGAGGTCAAGCCGTGGTCGATGTCGAGCGCGATCGGGTCTCTGCGCTCGAGTAACGGGGCAAACACAACGAGCGCTAACAGCAGCGCGACCAGGACGGCACCGACGACGGCGCCGCGGTTGGCCAGGAACCGGCCCCGCGCGGAGGTCACGGACCGACTGTAACGCGTCTCTCGCCCTCCACGCGGCGCAGCGGGCACTCGTTGTAATGCGCGCGGTGACGCTTGCGATCGCCGGCCGTGCTTGTTCGACCCGCAGCGCGCCGCGATTCTCCGTCGAGCCACTGTGAGTTGCGACTAGCGCGTGCGCTGCCGTCGCACGAGCGGGTGGTCACGCATCCGTTTTGCACACCTACAGTGAATCCATTCGTCGACATCGGTAAGCCCGCTTTCCGACGACACTCCCGACCGCATGCCTGCGTACTATTCATCATGCGGCATCACGACTGCACCCGGATCGTGACATGCCGGTCGACATCGCCATCCTCTTGCGTCGCGATCACCAAGACATCCTCCGCGGACTCGCCGCGCTGCTCGAAGCGCGTACCCTCCCGCAGATTCGAAATTTGCTCGATGGGGTGCGTCTGGGGCTGACCGCGCACGCCGAGGCCGAGGACATCGTGCTCGCGTTGGCGGTGACTCGGTGCGCGCATCCCGACGTGATGGGCGCGATGGTCGGTCACGCCCGGGACCAGCACCTCGCGCAGGAGGGAGCGCTCGTCGACCTCGTCGAGACGATGCCGGCGAGTCCGCCGTGGCGTCAGCGCGCGGTCCGGCTCGCGACGCTGATCAAGATCCACGCGGCCTACGAGGACGATCACGTATTGCCGACCCTCCAAGATCTCGCCGAGCCGGACGTCTACGCCAGCCTGGCCGGCCGGTTCGCGACCGAGCGGTTGCGCCAGCTCGCGATGCTCCAACCGTCCGCGCCGATCCATGCCATGCACCTCGCGCGCGCTGGCTGAGCCCCCCAGCGGTTGACAGCACCGGCGGGGGTTAGTACGCAGGCACGTGGTTCGGCGCTGGCTGGTCTTGCTCTCCCTCGTCGCGTGCTGCCTGGCATGCGACGGGCTGTCGCCGCAGCAGTCCTCGCACCGGGACCACGACGACGGCACCGGGCCGATCGTGATCGGCCACTACGGCTCGATGACCGGATCCGAGGCGACGTTCGGCCAATCGACCGACAAGGGCGTCCGGCTCGCGATCGAAGAGCGCAACGCCAAGGGCGGCGTCCACGGCCGGCCGATCGAGCTGGTCACGCTCGACGACGCCGGCAAGTCGCAAGAGGCGGGCACCGCGGTCACGCGGCTCATAACCGAGCACCATGTCGTGGCCGTGCTGGGCGAGGTCGCGTCGAGCCTGTCGAAGGCCGGGGGGGCGGTCGCGCAACAGTACGGCGTGCCGATGATCTCGCCGTCGTCGACCAACGAGAGCGTGACGCAGATCGGCGACATGATCTCGCGGGTCTGTTTCGTCGATGGCTTTCAGGGCTACGTCGTCGCGAAGTTCGCGCGCGACAACCTGCACGCCGACCGCGTCGGCATCTTGTACGACCAGAAGCAGGCGTACTCGAAGGGCCTCGCGCAGGAGTTCGACAAGGCGTTCCGCGCCCAAGGCGGCACGGTCACGACGATGCAGGCCTACACCGGTGGCGACGTCGATCTGTCGGCGCAGCTGCAGTCGCTCAAGGACTCGTCGCCGCAGGCGATCTTCTTGCCCGGCTCCAGCACCGACGCCGGCAATATCGCCCGCCAAGCGCGCAAGCTCGGCATCACCGTGCCGCTGTTCGGCGGCGACGGCTGGGACTCCGAGAAGCTGACCGAGATCGGCGGCGACGCGATCGAAGGCAGCTACTACTCGAACCACTACTCGTTCGAGGAGACCCGACCCGCGGTGCAATCGTTCGTCGGCAAGTTCAAGGAGCACTACGGCGTCGTCCCCGATGGGCTCGCCGCGCTCGGCTACGACGCCGCCGGCGTGCTGTTCGACGCGATGGACCGCTCGAGCTCGCTCGACGGCAAGCAACTCGCCGCAGCGATCGCCGCGACCAAGGACTATCCGGGCGTGACCGGCAAGATCACGCTCGATGCGAACCGCGATCCGGTGAAGAGCGCGGTCGTGCTGGTCGTGCGCTGCGGCAAGCCGCACTACGCGGCGACCGTCGCGCCGCCCGGCGAGCAAGCGCCTGCACCGCCGTCACTCAACGCGAGTGAACCGTGCGGAAAGACCCAGACCGAGCAGGTGGCCGCGACCTCGGACAGCAGCGGTGAAGGCTCGCTGCTCACGAAGCTGTTGCAGACGCTCGTCAACACCGTCGCGCTCGGCGCGCTCTACGCGCTGATCGCCCTGGGTTACACGCTGGTTTACGGCGTGCTCAAGTTCATCAACTTCGCGCACTCCGACGTGTTCACGTTCGGCGCGTGGTTGTCGTTCACGGTCTCGACCAAGCTCGGGTTCGGCGAGGGCTCGTCATGGCTCGTCGTGCCGCTCGTGTTGCTGATCGCGATGTCGGCGTGCGCCGCGCTCGGCGTCACGATCGAGCGGCTCGCGTATCGCCCGCTGCGCAAGGCGCCGCGGCTCAACGTGCTCATCACCGCGATCGGCGTGTCGCTGCTGCTGCAGAACGTCGGCACGTTGCCATGGGCGTTCGGCCCGAACCCGCAGCCGATGCCGCAGCTCGTCGCGGACGAATCGCTGTTCACGATCGCAGGCGTGCATTTCCGCCTCGTCGATACCCTCGTCCTCGCGCTCGCGATCGCGTTGGTGGGCGCGCTGCAGTTCGTCGTCTACAAGACGAAGTTCGGCCGGGCGATGCGTGCGGTGTCGTTCGACGAGCGCGTGGCATCGTTGATGGGGGTCAACGTCAATCGCGTCGTCACGGTGACGTTCGCGGTCGGCTCTGCACTTGCCGCTGCGGGCGGCCTGTTGTTCGCGCTCAAGTACCACACGCTCCAGATCACGGCGGGCTCGCAATGGGTGCTGCTCGGGCTCACCGCATTCGTCGCGGCCGTCGTCGGCGGCATCGGCGACGTACGCGGTGCCGCGGTCGGCGCGCTGCTGATCGCCGGCGTGCAAGAGTTCGGCGCCGCGTTCCTGTCGAGCCAGCTGCGCGACATCTACGTGTTCACGATCTTGATCATCGTGTTGCTCGTTCGCCCGAGCGGCTTGTTCGGGCGAACCGTGGTGGAAAAAGTATGACCGCAAACGTCAAGTCGCTGCGCGAGCGAGCGGCGGCTCATCGGGGCAGCGCGTCGTCAGCGGTCGTGCGTTCGCTCGTTCCGCTCGCGATCGGTATCGCGCTCGCGTGGTTCCTGCACGTCGTGGTCGCGCCATTGATCGGCCCGTTTCCGGCCAAGCTCCTGCTCGACATCGGCATCGCGATCGTGCTCGCAGTGTCGCTCAACATCGTCAACGGCTTCGGCGGTCAGTTCTCGATCGGTCACGCCGGGTTCATGATGCTCGGCGGTTATGCCGCAGCGTGGTTGACCTACTACGGCTCGATCCAGCTGTGGGGCTCGGCGGCGGTGCACGGGGCATTTCTCGGAGGCGGAGATCTATTATTTCTCGGAGGCTGCTTGCTCGCCGGCGTGCTCGCGGCGGCGGCGGGCTTCGTCGTCGGCTTGCCATCGTTGCGGCTGCGCGGCGACTACCTCGCGATCGTCACGCTCGGCTTCGGCGAGATCGTGCGCGTCCTCGCGCAGCGCACCGGCGACGTATTGACACCCGCCGATGCGGCGAAGGAGAGCCTGCTCGCCACGACGAGTCACCTCGGCGGCAGCCTCGGGTTCGGCGGCGTGCCGACGTACA
>CAZDGY010000129.1:0-10524 GCA_964504685.1 uncultured Kofleriaceae bacterium
CGTCATGTCGGGTGCGCCATTGCCGTCGAGCCGGAGGTCCGACGGGAACGGCAGGTCGTAGAACGTCTGATCGGCGAGCGGACTGCTCAGATCGAACACCGCGGTCGATGAGCTCGAATCACCGCCGCACGAGACAACGAGCGCGACTGCGAGAAGCCGTTTCATGGCGCGCGAATATAGAGAGCTTGGCGCGCGAAGCGACGAATAGTTACAGCCCGAAGACGCGGGCCTGCAACGAATGTGAGCCGGATTACCCCGAGATCGTGCGACGCGGGGCGCGATACCTCGGCGGGACCCTCGCAGCGGTCCGCACCTTGTCGAGAATCGCGTGGGCGAGCTCGGCGTCGTCGGGGATGAACGGCACGCCGACCGCATCGAACAACGGCCGATCGCTGTCCGACACTCGGCCGATCAAGCAGACCTCGCCCTTCGGCCCGTCGGGCAAGCCGCGCGCGTACATGATCAGCTCGAGCGCATTCATCACGCCGCGCAGCGATGCATCGACGAGCACGAGATCCGGCTGATCGCGATTGAGCTTGTGGGCGGCGTCGGTGCCCTCGCTCGCGATCTCGACGTTGACCGAGGCCTGCGCGCGACGAGCGAGGCTCCACAACCATCGGGCGCGCGCGGTGTCGTCATCCACGATCAACACGCGCAGCGTGCGAGTCGCGGCTCCGAGTCGTTCGATGATCGCCTCGAGCTGTTGCAACACGTCGGCGGCGGAGCGCGGCCGCATCGCGGGATGTTTGACGAGCAACCACTCGACGAGATCCGACAGCTCGCTCGGCAGATCCGGTCGCAGATCCGCGATCCGCGGCGGTGGCTCGTGCGCGTGACCGCGCAACTCGTTCGCGGAGTCCTCGTCGGCGAACGGCGGTATGCCGCGCGCGAGCTCGATCGCAACGCAGCCAAGGCCGTAGAGGTCGATCGCTTCGGCGGCGGCCGGATCGTGTGCGACCGCGGTGCCGAGCACGATCTCCGGCGCGAGCACGAGGCCGTGCGGGCCGAATGCGGGCACCTGCGACAGCGATAGTCGACCGAGCACCATCCGGCCATCCGGGCAGAGCAATACGGTCGAGCCCGAGATGTCGCCGACCGCGATGCCGCTCTCGTGGGACCGCACGACCGCTGCGACGAGTGTGCGCAGTCGATCGAGATAGACGTCCGGAGGCGGAGGCGTGTCGAGCACGTCGCGCAGTAGCTCGCCGACGACGCGTTCGCCGACGGCGTATTCGATGCCGTTGTGGTTGCCCATGCCGTGCATCTGGACCGAGCACGGATCGCGGACCGCGGCGCACCGCCGTGCTTCGAGGATCAGCGATGGCGTTCCGGGGTCACGCCACGCGAGCTTGAACGCGACCGGGCGGTCGAGCAGCATGTCGCGCGCTTCGAACACGACGCCGGTATCGGTGCGTGAGATCTCGTCTTTGATCGCGTACGTCGAGTTGATCACTTCGCCGTGGGCGAGCGATCGCACCGGGCTTTCGCGAAATCCCGGCGGCGCACTGAACGTTCCCGAGCGAGACACGACCTCGGGTGTATCACGGCCACGCCATCGCGACCGCGCCCGCTGCGACCAACGCGGCGCCAGCGATCTGCGGTGCGCGCGGCCTCTCACCCATCGCGGCGGCGAGCATGGTCGCGAACAGGACGGACGTGTTGCGCGCGGTCAGCGCGAACCCGGCGCCACTCGAAGCGAGCGCCTGGATCAGCAGCAAGAACGAGCCACCGCAGATCACGCCCATCATCGCGATCCGCAGCAGGCGGGTGCGCAGTAGCCCAGCCACGACGCGACGGCCGACCCGGCCGAGCCGCACGTAGTTGACAGCGGTCGCGAGCCCGAGCGCGAGCGCGAAAACCGCCGACGAGCTTCCGCCCGCATCCATCGCCGCCTTGTATGCGAGGTGATAGCCCGCGATCGCGACGGCGCAGATGATCGCCCAGCCGAGCGCGCGCCGCGGCATCGGCGACGATCCGGACGTGCGACCGGCGAGCGCGACCCCCGCGAGCACCGCGACGCTGCCGGCGATCGCGCCCGGCGTGGCGACCTCGCCGAACCACGCGACCGACACCGGCCAGGTTACGAGGATCGCGCCGCCGCGCGACACGGTGTAGACCGGCCCGAGCGGACCGCGATCGAGCGCGCGGGCGAGGGTGACGAAGTACGCGAGCTCGAGGAGGCCAGCGGTCAGCGACCACACGATCGAGCCGGTCGTCGGAAGCGGTGGAACGCCGGTTGCGGACCACCGAGCGGCGGCGACGATCACCGCGAGCAACGTCGCGATGGTGACGGCGGCGACGAGCGCGCGATCTTTGTCGGCTTCGAGCCGGAGCAGCGCGTTCCACAGCGCGTGTAGAAACGCCGAGACCAAGACCAGCGCGATTTCCACGTCGAGCGGAGCTTACGCGCGTCGGGCCGCGGATATTGCATCCCGCTCGGCCCAGAACGTCGCCATCGTCGGCCATACGCGATCGGCCGCTTTGCGCGAGACCACCGCGCCGACATGGCCGCCGCCGAGCGCGACGAGCTGCTTGTCGCGGCTCGCGACGCGATCCACGAGTGGCGCGGCGCTCGCGAGCGGCACGATGTGGTCGTCGGTAAATGCAAGTGCGAGCACGGGGCACGTGATCTGCGCGAGGTCGGCGCGTCTTCCGGCGAGGGCGAATCCACCGCGGACGAGCGCGTTGCCGCGATACAGCTCGTCGATATAGCGCGCGTAGCACGCACCGGGGAACGACACGTTGTCGTTGCCCCAGGTCTCGGTGGCGACGAACCCTTCGAGGAACTCGTCATCCCACGCGCGATCGAGCACCGCGACGAGCTTAGCGGCAGGCAGCGTCGGCTTGAGCGCGTGAAAGCTCGCCTGCATCATTCGCCACGGCACGTTGCCGAAGGCGTCGATCAACGCGCGGACATCGAACGTGGGCGTGCGAGTCCATGTCGCCATGATGCCGGCATGATCGAAGTCGATCGGCGCGGCGAGCGCGACGAACGACGCGACGTACTCGGGAAAAGCGGCGACATACGCTGCCGCGAGCGTGCCGCCGAGGCAGTAGCCGAGCAGATGGACCGGGCCTCCGGCATAGCGCGCCGCGACTCGAACGGCACGACCGAGGTAGCGGCCGCCGATGTCGTCCCACGTGAGGAACCGGTCTTCGTCGGTCGGCGTGCCCCAATCGATGCAGAATACTTCGTGGCCGCGCGCGACGAGCCACTCGATGAACGAACGCCCGGGCCCGAGGTCGAGCACATACCAGCGGTTGATCAACGACGGCACGAGCAGGATCGGCGTGCGGAACCGCCGGACGTTCGGCGAGAACCGCAGCAGCCGCCACTTGTTCTCGGTCCATACGACGGTATGAGGCGTCGAGCCGACGATCGCTGGGCCGTGCTGCGCACGCTTCGCGAGCGCGAGGAGTGAGCGGAGCGGCTTCATGCGTAGAGCGCCTCGAACTTGTCGCGCAGCCGCTCGTAGACGATCTTGCGCCGCAGCTTCAGTGCGGCGGTCAGCGTCCCGTCTTCGACGGTCAGCGGCGACTCGACGACGAAGTGGCGCTTGATCGTCTCGTGGCGCGCGAGCTCGCCGTTGATCGCATCGATCCGCGCCGCGACTTGCCGCGCACGTTCCGCTTCTGGCACGTCGGGGCGGCTCCATACCGCGGCGACGAGGTACGGCCGGGCATCGCCGTACACCACGACGCGCTCGATCACCGGATCGCCCTCGAACCTCGCTTCGATGTTGACCGGCGGGATATTCTTGCCGCCAGCGGTGACCAGAATGTCTTTCTTGCGATCGATGATCTGTAGAAAACCGTCGTTCGTCCACCGGCCGATGTCGCCGGTGCGAAACCAGCCATCGGGCGTGAAGGCCGCCTCGGTTGCCGCGGGATCTTTGAAGTAACCGCTGAATACGTTCGGGCCGCGCGCGAGGATCTCTCCGTCGGTATCGAGCTTGAGCTCGAGCGACGCTAGCGGCTTGCCGACCGAATCGAACCGGAATGCATCGGGCCGGTTGAGCGTCAGCGTCGGCGACGTTTCAGTTAGGCCGTAGCCTTCGATGATCAGAATCCCGGCCTCGTGCAGCAACTGTTTGATCTCGAGCTTCAGGCCGGCACCGCCGGATAAGCAGAACCGCAATCGGCCGCCGGTGACGCGGCGCAGGGCCTCTTCGCGTGCAACGCGCGAGCTCGTCGCGCCGTTCGCGCCCGGTGGGGCGAGGATCGCGCGCGCGATCTTCTCCCAATACGCCGGCACCGACATGAACACCTGAGGGGCGACGGCGGGCAGCACGTCGAGCACGTCGGCCGGAGTCGCGAGGTAGGTTTCCCAGCCGAGCACGTTGCCGCAACACAGCTCGCCAAATCCGACGATGTGGCTCATCGGCAGCCACAGCAGATCGCGGTCGCCCTCGGCGAGGAGCGGCGCGTTGCTGCGCAGCCAGTCAGCGCCGTTGCTGCCGACGTTGCGATGCGTGAGCGGAACGCCTTTCGGATTGCCCGAGGTGCCGCTGGTGTAGAGCATTTGCGCCGGCTGATCGAGCTCGAGCGCTCCGAGCCGGGCGTCGACTAACGTCGGCGCAGCTGCGTCGCGATCGGACGCCGCGCGAATCGAGTCGACATCGCCTCGACTCGTGTCGCCATCGCCGCGAACCGACCCGGCGGGCCATGCACAGCTCTCGAGCGCGATGACGATCGGCGCACGTGGCACGCTGCGCCGCGCTTGCTCGAGCCGATCGACTTGCTCGGCGCCTGCAACGAATACGTAACGGATCTCGGCATGCTCGAGGATGTACGCGACTTGCTCGACGGTCGACGCCGGATAGATCGGCACGAACACCGCGCCCGCAGTCTGCGCGCCGAGCGCCGCGCTCGCCCATGCGACCGAGTTCGGCGCGAAGATCGCGACGCGCTCGCCGGGCTCGAGCTCGCGCTCGACGAGCCAGCGTGCGACGCCGCGGATCTGCAGCGCGAATTGTCCCCACGTCACCGGTTGCCACGCGCCACCATCGCGCACTTGAAATCGCGCGCGATGGCGATGAGTCGCTAGCCGATCGAACACCGCGCGCGGCGCCGGTTGGATCGTGAGCAACGGGGTGACGTCCATGGCGCTAGCTCCGCTTGCTCGACTCGACCCGCGTTTCGAGCTGCTCCGCCAAGTCGTAGAGCCGGCTCTCCAGCATGTTGAGCTTGTGTAGCGCGCGCTCCTGATCGCGACGAGTCGACAGCCCGAGCGCCGCCCACCACGCGGTCATCGCGCGGTCGGTCGCCGCCTTCGTCTTCATCGCTGCAGTCAGCATCGCGCCCGCGGGCCCGAGCACCGCGGGATTGGTCATGACCTTCTCCACGTACTGCGCGGTCGCTTGTTCCCACGCGTTGAAGCCTTGTTTCCACAGGTCCCAGATCATGGTGCGTTCTCCTCGTTCATCGGCCGTCGAGCTGGCCGTCAGTCCTGGCCAAGTGCGAACCGCTGCAGCGTTGCCGCGGCGGTGAAGTCAGCGTTGGTCTCGTTCGGCTTGCTATCTGCGCGTGCGATCTCGCCGAAACACTCGAAGTAGAAGCCGGTCGAGCGCTTGCCGACGGTCGTCGTGCCGGTCGAAGGCGCGCGCACGAGATGAGTCCGTACGCGCAGCACCGGCGAGAAATTGACATACGGCAGGTCGAGCTCGCCAGCCCCCGACACGTCGACGTCGAAGACATCGCTGCCGACAAACGGCAACCCGTCGATCGTCGCGGCGGTCAACGGCGCAGTCGTCGTGAACGCCTGGCCATCGGCGATCGGGAACCGGAGCGCCGCCACCGGCTCGGCATACGCGACTAACGTCTTGCCGGCGCTTGGCATCGCCTCGTGAGACGCAGTGCCATCGAGCCACAGCGCGCTGGCATCTTGATGATAGATGCCATCGATTCCGTCGCCGGCGTCGACCACGAACTGGCCGGCCGGAAAGCTCGCCGCGTACCACTGGCCGGACAGCGCGACGGGCCCGAGCGCGACGATCGTGTCGTCTGGCAACTGCGTCGACAGGTCCCAGACATCGTCGGTCGCGACCAGATCGACCGTCCTATTTTCACCTTGATAATAGGACAGCGTCGCCCCGAGCGCGATCGGCAGCTCGTCCGCCGTGAGCTGGCCATCGCGGTTCGGTACGCACGACGGCAGCGTAGGCGCGGGCGACGGCTGCGGGGTTTCGTTGACGCCGCAGCCCGATGCGAGCCCGAGCGCGAGCACGAGTACGGGGATGGATTTGGCGTGGGGCTGCATTTAGAACGCGAAGGCGAGCCGAGCGCGGATCACTTGAGCCGGCTTGGCGTCGAGGTGAGCGGTGGGGTTGTCGAACGCGGCACCGGGGAGCAATAGCCCGTAGTCGATCGTTGCAGCGAAGCCGTCGCGACTCGCGTAGCGCAGCTCGGGATCGAGCTCGACGCCGAGCGCGCGCGACCCGCTCGGCGTCGATGTGGCGTCGACCGCCCACGAGGCGATCAGCGCAGCGCCTGCTTCGAGTCGGCCGGCGCCCGCGGTGAGCAACGTGGTGCGGGCGTGCGGCCGGATGTAGATCGCATCGGTAATCGTGCCGATGATCTCGCGGAACAAGATCTGATCGATGTGATAGTCGGGATGAAATCGGAAGTTGTCGACGGTGCGATCGCCGGGCGGGTTCGCCTGCGGGCCGTCGAGCGAGCCGGGTGGGGCAGCGGTCGCGCCCGCGGCGGGGAACGCACCGAACCCGGGCGCCGGATCGCCGCTCGCGTAGCCGCCGTCGAGCCCGAGCTTGCCGCCGCCGACCACGAGATCGGATTCGATCGCGAGCCCGAGCTGACTCGACGTCACTGGCTCGGTGATGACCGCGCCCGGAACGAGCGACGGCTGCGCGACGTTGGCGTCGATGTAAGCGAGCTCGGCCTCGACGCGGAACCGCGCGCTCGACACTCGCAGCCACCCGCCGGTCGCGGTCGCTTCGAAGCCGCGGCTAACTAGGTCCTCGCTCGTGAACGTCGTCGGCTGAGCGATACCGAGATAAGACGCGGGTACGTCGTTCTGTTGCGTGCGATGGCTGATGTACCCGGCGTATTCGACGCTGGTCAGCCCGGACGCAGAGCGGCGGGCGAGAGCGGCCGGTGTGTGCACCTTGAAAATAGCGAGGGTGGGGCCGGCGACCTTGTCGCTCGGATCGAGTGCGATGTATCGCCCGCCGTCCTTGGACTGCGTAAACGGACCAGTCGACGCGATGTCATAGGCGATGGCGATCAAGTGACCCGCGACCGGGGTGACGAATGCGAATCGATCGGCAGCGTCGCCGTGATCGCAGTCTTCGCAATCGCCGCCGTTTGCGGCGATGCCCAAACCGAAATGCGCGCCCATGCGACCAACCGCGAGTGTGCCGGCGGGAGTCAGCGCCTCGGCCCACGCGCGCTTGACGACGACCTCGCTCGGATTCTGCCCGCCGCTGGTTGCAGGCGAGCCGCCCGCGAGATCGGGAGAGCCGCCGAGCGCGACGTTGTCGAGCCAATCGATCCGGCTGTGCACCGCGACGCCAACGCCAGGCGCGTAGATCGAGATGTCGGTGCGAGCGCGAAGATCGCCGGACTCGAGAGCCTGGCCACCGCCGAGTGGCACCGGGAACAACGGCTTGCCGCTGGCGTCGAGGCCGCGATCGAGATCGAGGTTGTAGAGGTACGCGCCTCGTGTGCGGAGCTGGCCATGAACGTCGAGCTCGACGCGATCGCGCGACGCGGCGAACGCTCGCGGTGCGAGCTCCGACCCGATCGAGGCGAGATCCGCGCCGAGCGGCAGCGTAGGCACCGCGGCAGCGGTTGTCGGCGCGGTGAAGACCGGGTCGGCAGCGGCACCGGCAGCGGAAGAGGGCACCGTGGAAGCGGAACCGGTGGGAACCGCAGCGGCAACGGCAGCGGTGGCGGCAGCGTCTTCGGCATCGGAAGGGGACGTGGAACCGGCAGCGAGCTCGGGCTGGGCAGCGGTCGCCGGCTCGGCAGCGGCGGTGGTTCTGCCCAAGAACTCGACGAGCGCGCGGGTCGATGTCCGCCGCGCTTCGACCATCGGTAGGTGGCCGCAGTGCCCGAACGTCACGAGCTTACCGTTCGCGAGCTCTTCGGCGAGCCGGCGGCCGAACTTCAATGGCGTGACGACGTCATCCTCACCCCACAGCAGCAACACCGGCCTGGTGAAGCCGGCGAGCTTAGCGTGCAGTGCCGCGAAGTGCATGCCGCGCGCGACTGCGAGTGCGGCGGCGGTCGTGCCGGGGCGATCGAGCTCGGCTTGTGCGTGATCGATACGCGCTTGGCTGACGAAGCGATCGTCGGCGTAAGCGAGTGGCACGCGATCTTCGATGCGCTCGGTGTAGAACGCGCCGAACAACAGCTCGCCGATGCCGCCGCGCTGTGCCCAGGCCAAGAAGCTCGGGACTTGCTCGTCGTAAACGAACGCGTCGTAGAGCGCGACCTCGCGGACTCGATCGGGTTGCGCGACCGCCATCGACAGCGCGACCGACGAGCCCCATGAATGACCGACGACCGCAACGTCGGCGACACCGAGCTTGTCGAGGACGTGCCATGCGAGCTCGGCCTCGGCGGCTGGGCTGTAGTCGCCCGCGGGGCGCGACGTCCAGCCGAAACCTTTGAGATCGATCGCGATCACGCGGTGACTCGTCGCGAGCTCCGGAATCACGCCGGCCCAGCTATCGAGCGAGGCGCCGAAGCCGTGGATCAGGATGACCGTCGGGCCGGTCCCGGCTTCGCGATAGTGAACGTGCACGCCGTCGACATCGACGAACGTGGCGTCGCTCGGTGCGCCGGGCAACACGGCGGGGTGAAAGCCGGCGCAGCCTGCGAGCAGCGCGGTGATCGCCAGCGTGATCGCGACGGTCGCGATCGCCGACGCGGCGCGGATCACGGCGCGAGCCTCTCGACTTCCGCGTCGCTCGAAAACTCGGTGCCGGACTCGAAGCTCTGCGACGTCACGGTCGCAACTGGCCCGAAGCACTCGGCGACCCACGCAAACGTCTTGTTCGTCAGCAAGGTCGCGACGCCTTCGGTGCGTTCGAGCGTGGTCGCGACGCGCAGCACCGGGAACGATCCGTACGGCGTGGTCATCGTGCCGACTTGATCGACGCTCGAGTCGTACTCCTCGCTATAGCCGGTGAGCACACCGTCGGCGTAGCCAGTGACCGTCGAGGTCGAGGTCCAGCTGTCGCCGGCTTTGAATGGGATCGCGAGGATCTTCGCGGGCGGATCGTACGTCAGCTCGGTCTTCGTACTGCCACCCGTCGGCGAGACGACGCCCAGCAAGGTCACGCCACTCGCGCTGGTCTCGAACACGCCGAGTAGATTCGACGAGCTCGCCAGTGGCGTCACGTATGTCGCTGCGGTGAAGTCAGCGGCCCACCAGGCACCGGTAGGCGAAGCGAGTGAGACGGTCGAGTCGGCGTCGCCCGACAGCTGGCCGGAAAGGTCCCAGCTCCGCGAGCCATCGCCGTTCGACGTACCGGCGGTGCTCCAGGTCGCGTTCGTCGCGATCCGGAACTTCGCGCTCTGGCCGGCCACGAGCGGAAGCTCGGTCGCTTCGATCGAGCCGTCGTGATTCGGGGTGCACGCGCCGGTTGTGGCGTCGGAGCCTGCCCCGTCCTTGTCGACGCTCGCGTCGAGGTCGGTCGGGCTGCACGTGTGGTCGGCGCGGCAAAACTTCGACGCGCAATCGGCATCGACCGAACAAGTCTCGCCGCCTCCGCCACCGCAGCCCAGCATCAATATGCTGCATTGCAGCGCAAAGACAAAAATCGGGCCGCGTGACATCGCCGGGCAAGCTACGACTGGGGTAACACGGCTGTCAAGCGAGTTTTTGCAGTGCAACAAATAACCCTCTTGCAGTGCGGCACCCGGCCTCGTAAGGTGCCCGCGGTGGCGGTCCTGATCAAGAAGTATGGCAACCGTCGGCTGTACGACACCGGCGAGAGCCGCTACGTCACGCTTGAAGAGCTTGCCGCCAAGATCCGGAGCGGAGCCGATCTGCGCATCGTCGACGCGCAGAACGGCGAGGACTTGACGCAGGCGACCCTCACACAGATCGTGCTCGAGACCGGGAACGCCGCGAAATTCCTGCCAGTGCAGCTGCTCACTCAGATGATCCGGATGTCCGACGATTCGCTCGCCGAGTTCTTCAGCCGTTACGTGACCGGCGCGCTCGATCTCTACCTGCAGGCGAAACGCGGAGTGCAGACGCTCGCGTCGTACAATCCGCTGACCCAAATTCCGATGGCGGCGACCGATGCGCTGACCCGGATGTGGATGGGCGGTCCCTTCGGTGGCGGTTATCAGCAGCCGTATTCGGGGGGCTACGCGGCGCCGCCGCCCGAGCCGATGCCACCCGCCGCGACGCAACCGCCGCCCGAGCCGGAGCCCGAGCGGGTAACCGAGGTCGCTGCGATGCGGCGCGAGCTCGACGAGCTCAAGCAAGCGATTCGCGAAGGCCTTCGTCCGCGGCCTCGGAAGAAGAAAGCGTAGCGGCCTCCGACC
>CAZDGY010000130.1:0-10511 GCA_964504685.1 uncultured Kofleriaceae bacterium
CCGCGACCGCGACGGGATCCCGGACGCGCGCGACAAGTGCCCCGACGAGCCCGAGGTCAACAACGGCTTTCAAGACGAAGACGGCTGCCCCGATCGCGGCCGGGTCGTCGTCACCGACAGCGCGATGGAGGTGCTCGAGCGGATCATGTTCCCCAAGGGCGCGGCCGAACCGAAACCGGAGGCCAACTCGATCCTCGATGCTGTTGCCGCGACCCTGCGCGCGCACCCGGACATCACGCGGATCGAGATCGGCGGTAACGCGAGCTCGGACGAGACCGATCCGTGGGGGCTGTCGGCCAAGCGCGGCGCGGAAGTGCGCGCGGCACTCCTGCAGCGCGGCATCACGGCCGACCGGCTCGTCGTCGTACCGTACGGTGCGACTCGCCCGATCGACAGTGCGGAGAGCGATGCCTCGCGCGAGAAGAACCGGCGGATCGACTTCCTGATCGTGGCTCGCACGGGTGACTCGCCGCCGACCGCGCTCGATCCGCGCAGCGTTGCCGCGAGCGTGCGCACGAACGTCAAACCCGACGATGTCGCTGGATCGGTGCGCTACGTCGTGACCGAGCCGGTGTCGATCCGGCATGGCGCCTCGACGATGGTCTCGATCCTCAACGCGCCGGTTAACGCCGAGGACGCGATGCTGTTTCGCCCGGACGGCAACGCACCGGGCAGCGATCGCCATCCGTTTCGAGCGGTCAAGCTCGCGAACACGACCGGTTACACCCTCGAGCCCGGCCCGGTCGCGATCTTCGCGCGCGGCACGTTCGTCGGCGACACGCTGTTGAAGCGCCTCGAGCTCGGCGAGACCGCGTGGATCCCTTACGCGCTCGACGGCGGAACGACGGTGACCACGACCGGTGCTGACGACGACCATCCGGTCGGGATCCTCGCGGTCCAACGCGGCGTGCTGACCGTCGAAGACACCGACGTGCGGACGACGACGTACGCGATCATCGCCGGGCGCGAGAGCGCGAAGACCCTGTACATCCGGCACGCCAAGGCGAGCGGCTACACCGCGACCGAGCTGCCGCCCGGCACCCAAGATCGCGGCGATTCCTATCTCGTCCCCGTGCCGCTGCGCGCCGGCAAGCCGAGCACGATCGCGATCGAAGAGCGCCAAGCGCGCCATCGCGAGATCAAGCTGCTCGACGCCAAAGCGAGCGAGCTCGCGCTCTACATCGAGGGCTCACGGCTCGCGCCCGGTGTCGCCGACAAGCTGCGCGCCGCGATCGAGCTGCGACGCGAGATGGCAGCGCGGGAAGACTCGCTCGGGACCCTGCGCACGCGGATGGGCGACACCTCCGCGCGCGCGTCTGACCTGCGCGAGAGCCTGCGTACGATCGAGAAGGCCGGCGGCGCCGCTGATCTGCGCAAGCAGTTACTCGCGAGTCTCACGCAGGTCACGAACGACTTCGACGCGACCGCACGCGAGCTAGCCGCAACGAATGAAGCGCTCGCGGTGGCGCGCGGCAAGCTGGCCGAAGCGATCGGCGGCCTGCAGATCGGCCCGTGAGTGCTCAGCGAAACAGCTTGCCGCGAAGATCTGGCGACGGTTGAGCGATCAACTCGAGAGCGACGAGGCGATCGTCGGCCGCGGCTCGGGCAGCTCGCGCCGCCGCTTCGACCGCGTCGAGCGTGCCGGTCAACGTGAAGTACGCCTTGCCCGCGAGATCCACCGCGAACCGCGCATCGCGCACGGTGACTTCGGCGACCTTGCACGCCGCATCTGCAGCCGCGATCGCCGCGCACACCGTACGGGTCTCGATGATCGCGACCGCCTCGGCGCCGTGATCGCCGGTCCAATCGTGCGGCGCGGTCGGAGCGCCGAGCAGCGGCCACACCTGGTCATCGGCGGCGGACAACTTCACGCGATCGACGAGGGTGTCGCCCGCGACTTGCAGCGCCGCCGCGAACGACTCTTCGACCTCGGCGACGCCACCCTCGAACATCACGAGGTGCTTGCCGCCAGACACCGCTCGCGAGTGCAGCAAGATCGCAGGCGAGCGCTTGAGCCCGGCATCGGCCGCGACGACCCCGCGCGCGATCGTCGAAATTTCCAAGACCGCGAGCGCCGGACCTCTCACACGAACCTGAACGCCTCTTTCAACGTGCAGCGCCGCTCGCGCGTGAAGTGAATCGCGGTAGTGAGGCCCTCGCCGGTCGGGCTGGCGATCGTGAACGACGTGTAGCCTTCGCCGCCGAGGCCCAAGCCCGCGTACGACGCGTCGTTCTTGACGAAGATCGAGCAGTTGCAGACCCGCGCCATCGCCGTCATGTTGTCGATGTTCGTCGAGTGCATCGTCGCGGTGTGGTGGAAGCCGTGCTCGACCCGCAGCGCCGCCGCGATGCCTTCGGCGACGTCGCGCACCCGGAACAGCGGGATTACCGGCATCAGCAGCTCGTGCTGGACGAACGGATGCTGCTCGTCAACCTCGCACATCAGCAGCCGCAGGTCGTGGCCGTGGCCCGAGATGCCGATCTGTTTCGCGATCAGCGCGGCGTCCTTGCCGATCCACGCCTTGTTGACGTGATCGCCTTCGAGCACGACCTTCTCGAGCTCTTTGGTCTGGCGGGCGTCGAGCCACAGCACGGGCTTGCGCTTGAGCTCTTCGATCAGCGTGCTGGCGATCGAGTCGACCGCGGTCACTTCTTTTTCCGCGATGCAGACGATGTTGTTATCGAGCGAAGCACCGCGCACGATCGCGTCGGCGGCTTTCTCGAGGTTCGCGGTCTCGTCGACCACCGCCGGCGGATTACCCGGGCCGGCGCAGATCGCCTTCTTGCCCGAGTTCATCGCCTGCTTGACGACGACCGGGCCACCGGTCACGACGACGATCCGCACGATTGGATGCTTCATCAGCGCCTGCGCGCTCTCGACCGTCGGGCGTTCGATCGAGATCAGCACGTCGCGCGGGCCACCGACCGATTGGATCGCTTCGTTCAAGATGTGAACGCACCAGTTGCAGACCTGCGCCGCGGACGGATGGACGTTGAACACGACCGCGTTGCCCGCCGCGATCATCCCGATCGCGTTGCACAGGATCGTTTCGGTCGGGTTCGTGGTCGGCGTGATCGCGAGCATCACGCCGTACGGAGCGCGCTCGGTCAGCATCAAGCCGTCGTCCCCGGTATACGCCTGAGCGCGCAGGATCTCGGGCCCCGGCGTCTTCTCCGCGACGAGCCGATTCTTCGCGAGCTTGTCCTCGAACCGACCGAGCCCGGATTCTTCGACCGCGTACCGGCTGAGCGCGTCGTTGTTCGCGAGCACCGCCTTGCGCATCGCCTCGACCATCCTGAGGCGGGTCGCGACCGGCGTCTTCTCGTTCTGCTCGAACGCCTTGCGCGCCGCGGTCGCCGCTTGATCCGGGTCGGCGTACACGCCGTTCGTGCCGCGCGGAATGTTCGCTTTCGGCTTCACCGGTTCCGGCGCGGGCCCGCGAGCCGGCGCCGCCGTCACCCCTTGGCTACCGCCGAGGCGCTCGAGCACCTTCGCGACGATCTCTTCGATCTTGCGCTCGTCGAGCGTGGCCACCGACTAGTCCTTCACGTAGTGGCGGTGGCCATCGATCGCCACTTCATCGACGATCGCCATGATCGTCGCGTCGACCGGACGGTCCTTGGTCACCGTCGTCTGGCGCGCCGAGCTGCCGGACGCGTAGAGCACGACCTCGCCGACACCGGCGCCCACCGCGTCGACCGCGATCGCGATTCCGCCGGTGACCTTGCCGTCGACGTCGCACGCGCGCACGACGAGCAGCTTTAAGCCTTCGAGCGTCGGCTCTTTGCGGCTCGCGACGAGCGTGCCGATGACCTTACCGAGGACCATCGCAGCTGCTACTTCGTGCCGGGGCCGTTGCCCGAACGGCCGAGCGGCAACACGCCGTCGACGTTCGCGTGCGGGCGCGGGATCACGTGGACCGAGACGACCTCACCGAGGCGCTCGGCCGCGCGTTGGCCGGCTTCGGTGGCTGCTTTGACCGCCGCGACATCGCCGCGCACGATCGCGGTGACGTAACCGCCGCCGGTCTTCTCGTATCCGACGAGCTCGACCTTCGCGGCCTTCACCATCGCGTCGGCGGCTTCGACCATACCGACGAAGCCTTTGACTTCGATCATTCCGAGAGCGTCAGCCATGTCTTGCTCCGTTTCCCTTACTTGCTATTTGTCGACGAATTTTTCGGGCTCTTTGCCCACGACCGCGTTAAGCGCCGCCGTCGCCGCCTCCGCCGCCGCATCGATCTCCGCTTCGGGACCGGCCATGTAGAGCCGGCCGAACGCGCCGTACGGGGTGACGTTGACGAGAGAGACGTTCGCGGCCTTCTCGGCCTCGTTCGCGGCGAGCACCGCGTAACCAGCGGGCTCGCACTCGAAGATAAACAACGACTGGCCGGGCAGCACCATCATGCCGGCCGAGCTGCGGTTGATGATCTGGGTCTGGTAGGCCTCGACGCCGCGGATGATCTGGTTGGTCAGCACGCGCGGCTTCAACCGATCGGATTCTTTGACCCCGAGGTAGTTGAGGATCGTCTGCCCGGCGGACAGCACCTCGCCCTTGTCGTGGTCGTGGATCTCGAGCAACCCGTAGGCGCGCTCGACGACTTGGACCGCGGGCTGGACCTTCGTCGCTTTCAACGCCGCGTCGGTCACCTGGTTGATCGCGATGCCGGGCGCGATCTCGACCCACAGCGACGCTTGAAACGGCACCGGTAAGAAGCCACGCGCGGTCTTGCCGACGAACGTCGCTTGCTGGGGCTGCAACGCATCGAGGAAGCAGTACGTACGGAGTACCGTGGCCATTCCTAGGCGAGGACGCTAACACGGCGAATGGCGCGAATTCCACGCACGCACTGCGCAAACGCGTCGCACGTGTCGCATCGGTCGCACGGTGCGCTCGGCTTTCGTGCATGCCATCATGCGACGCGAATGCGGCCGGTTCGTGCGCTCGTGCTCTGCCTGCTCGTCGCTGCGCCCAGCGTCGCGAACGCAGATCTCGTCACCCGGATGCTCGACGATGCGAGCGCGAGCCCGAACGCGACCGCTGACGATCTGATGGCGTGGGCGGGCACTCCGCAGCCGATCACGCTGCCCGAGCTGCTCCAGTTCGCGGTGCAGCAAGCGCCGTCGCTGCAGAACGCCAAGCTCGACATCGCGGTTGCCGAAGCGCAGATCGGCGAGACCTGGGCGCGCCGCGACTGGCACGTGTCCGCCCAGGCGACCGGAACCAAGACCGCCGGGTTCTTCAGCGGGTTCTCGATCAACAACGAAGACATCTACGGCGTCACTGCGGATCTATCGCGCGTGCTGCCGACCGGCGGCACGTTCGATCTCCACGCCGGCACGCAGTACAGCAAGTACACGATCGACGTGCTCGGCTCCGCGATGGACTCGACGACCTGGCAAGACACGCTGTCCGCATCGCTCACCCAACCGCTGCTCAAGGGGCGCGGTCAGGCGCTGTACGACGCGACCGAGAAGAAAGCGAAGCTGCAGCGCGACGCCACCGTGCTCGCGCGCAGGCTCGCCGCGATCAACACGCTCGAGACGATCGTGTCGGGGTACTGGGACCTCGTGCTCGCCGAGCGCCAAGTCGCGATCACCGAAGCGAGCCTCGATCTCGCGCGCGAGCGGCTGCGCGTCACCGAGATCGAAGCGAAGGGCGGCCGGACCGCGCAGAGCGAGATTCCCGCGGTGCTCCAGATCATCGCGACGCGGCAAGAGGACGTGCTCAACGGCCAGCTCGCGGTGGTCGACGCATCGATCGCGCTACGGCGCGCCGCGGGCATGCCGATCGGCGCCGGCGCGCTGGGATTTCGCGTGCCGACCGAGCTCGACGCGCAGGACCGCGGCTGGAAGCTCGCCGATCTGCTCGAGCGCGCGTACGCCGCGAGCCCCGAGCTCGCTCAGCTCGCGAAGCAAGACGCGAGCGCGACGATCGATGTCGAGGTCACCGAGAACGGCCTGTTGCCGCAGCTCGACGCGGCGGTGTCGATCGGCCCGCTCGGCATCGACTCGAGTGCGTCGAACGCGCTCAAGCAGCTCGCGGAGTTCAAGAGCATCGCGATCACCGGCTCGTTGACGTTCTCCCGGTCGATCCAGCAGCGCGACGTCAAGTACCGCGTGACCGAGCTGCGCACCGCGCGCGAAAAGCTGCGGGTCAACGCGTTCGACGTCCGCGCGCAGTACGCCCAAGCGATGAGCCGTGCGGTCGCGCAAGTCGAGCTCGCGAAGCGTCGGGTCGGCCTCAGCCAGCAAGCGATCGACCTCGCGAATCAGAACATCAAGATCGAGACCGATCGGTTCAACCTCGGCCGCTCGACGAACTTCGACGTGCTCAACCGGCTCGAAGATCTACGCCAAGCCGAGCTGCGCAAAGCGCAGGCGCTCGTCGATTGGCACAAGGGCGAAGCGCTCGTGGTCGGCTTGACCGGCGAGATCCTGCCGCTCTACGGCGTCACGCTCGACTAGCGCTGCTGCCGCGAGAACGCGAGCGACGTCGAGAGCTGAACCGCGGTACCGCCCTTTGGCTTCGGGAACAAGACCGCCATCAGCACAGCGTGAACGCACGATGCAACGTCGGCCATCGCAGGCGTCGCGCCGATGGACGATGCCGTCACGACACCATTTGCGTCGAGCGAAAACACGATGTCGATCGAAGCGTTCGCGCGCGCGGACCACGGCAGCTCGTCATAACAAGCCAGCAGGTCGACGCGTTGCCGTTTCACGTAGCGCTGCGCGACCGCGGCATCATAGTCACCCTTCACGCGGACGTTGCCGACCGTCAGCTGCGATGCGCTCACCTGGGCGGGCACTGCCGACGCGCCGTAGCTTCCGAGGTCGACCAGCCTGTTCGATGTGAGATCGGCATCCTTCACCCACACCGGTGCGATGCCGAACTGCGTCGCGATATCGTAGCGGGTCCAGTCGCGGCTACGAGCGACCGGCTTCTCGCGCGCGACCGACCGCAAGTGACCTATAACGCGCCCGCCGATCGCGTCGTAAACATCGGCCTGAGTGTCTCGGTGCTCGCCGTCGACCCCGAGTAAGCCGCCGACCATCTCGTCATCGCGGCCCGGCGGCGGTGGCTTGACGAGCTGAGACCGGATCCAACCGGTCACGAGGAAGTGGTCGATCGCCAAGTCGACGCTGACAAGCGTATATGCCCCGAGCGTCGTCACCGTAGTCGCGGGCACGGCGTCCTTGCCGTTGCGGGTCGCGAACACGTGACCGGCGGCGCCATCGAGCAACTGAAAGCTCGCCGGCAACACGATATCGAGCTTGGGACGCGGCGGATGTCGGGCGCTGCTGTGGACAACGCCGGGCTCGTAGCGCGTGCCGAGCGCCGCGGTCGGCACGACGCCGGCGAGATCGATCGTCGCGTCGCCCCACTCCCAGTGGATCGTAACGCGGCTCGTGCCGTCGGCTTGCGGGGTCGCTTCGTCGATTCGCATGCCCTGGCCGAGCCGTGGGCCGGCGGCAGACGTCGGCCCGATCGGGTGGAGCTCGGTGTCGGCGACCGCGAGCGTGCCGAGCCCGGCGCGATCGAGGTAGAGCTGTACGAAGCCGCTTTCGCAGTACGTGGTCACGAGCACGCGCTTGCCTTTGTCGTCCTCGATCTCGAGTATCGAGCGCTCGTTCGGATCCGGGTCGGTCGGGTTCGCGAGCCACGGCCCATCGGCGGTGAGCGATGCCCGCGCATAGGGCTTCGCGCGGACGAGCGGCTTGGCGTCGGCAGCGGTGGTGAACAAGGCAAGGCAGGCAAACGCCAACCCCTTCGATTTCGATCGCAGGCGCATGACGATCCGACGACGCGGCGAACGCGGCAGTCGCACGCCGGTTGTTACAGGCCGGTCATCGTGATGAAGCCCATGTGGACGCCGCCGTCTTTGCCGTCGCGGCGATAGCTGAAGAACCGCGCGGCCTCGCACTTGGTGCACGGCGGCCGGTCGTCGATGTGCTCGGCGCGGATGCCGATGCGCTCGACGATCGCGCGGGTCGCGATTCGGAGATCGAGATGGTCTTTGTGCGGGCCCTCGACCGCCGGGGCCCGTACCCGGCGGGCAGCATCGCCGAATGGCGATGCGGTGGGATCGACGACCATGCCGACGACGTCGCCGAGCGCGGCGCGAAACTGCTCGACCACTTCGGGCCCGACCTCGAAACAGCACGGGCCGATCGACGGGCCGAGCGCGATCCGGATCCGGTCGGCGCGCGCGCCGAGCTCGAGCATTCGCGCGACGACGTTCGAGGCGACCCCGCCGACCGTGCCGCGCCAGCCGGCGTGCGCCGCACCGATCACGCGCGCCTCGGGGTCGGCGAACAGCAGCGGGATGCAGTCGGCCGCGAACGCGCCGAGCACCGGGCCCGCGTGATCGCAGACCAGGCCATCGAACTCCGCCGGATCGGGCAGCGCGCCACCCACGGTCCATACCGCCGTGCCGTGGACGTGGCGGGTCGCGACGAGCTGGTCGGGCGCGTAGCCCGCCGCGGCGGCGAGACGGCGGCGGTTCTCGTCGACGGTCGAGCGATCGTCGCCCCACCGAACGCCGAGGTTCAGCGAAGCGCGCGGGCCGGTCGACACGCCGCCGGTGCGTTCCGGAAAGCCGTGGACCACCCCGGCGAGTGCGAGCACCGGCGAGCGATAGAGCACGACTGCGTCGACGGTCCCGGCGTGCCCGGTAACGTCGGCGCCGCCGAGTGGCGGTGCGGTCCGATCGCCCACGCTGCGCTTCTACCACGAGCGGCGTGATACGCTCGCGGCATGATTCCGTACGACGATCTCGTCGCGGCATTGTCCACATGGCGCGCGAAACAAGGCCTGCCGGTCGTCGGCGCCCCCGCCACGCCGCGAGCACCGACGCCGCCCGTCGGCATCCCTCGCACGAATCCACCCGCACCGCCGCCGATGCGCGCGGCCCCGGTCACGCCCCCGCCGCTCGAGCCGCACGACGACCTCGATCTCGACGCGATGTTGCCCGAAGCGCACTACGAGACCGAAGGCGATGACTTCGCGATGTCGTTCGGCAACACCACAGACGATCAGACGATCGCGGGCGACGAGCCACCGGCGGCTCGCCCGTCCGATGCATTCGGCACCGTCACCGATCCGAGCCCAGCTCCGGGCGGTAGTCGCAAGCGCAACGACGACTGGTGACCGACCACGAGCGAGTTACCGTCGAGATCCTCGGCGCGCAGCTCGACGGCGCCGCGATCGGCCGTTGCGACGAAAAGCTCGTGCTCGTGCCCGCGGTCGACGCGTGCGGGCAATGCGATGTCTGTCGGCGCGGCGGCGCGACCGTCTGTCCGTCGGCGCGAGCGCGCGCAGAGGTCGTTCCCGGCGCATCGATCGAGATGTCGAGCCGTTGGCTCGTGCCGCTCGGCGACGGACTCGAGCTGCCGGTGCCGTACGGTGCGGCAGTCGCCGGTGAGGTCGCGACCGCGTACACGCTCTACGCTCGCACCGGCCTCGCGCCGCGCGATCCGGTCGTGGTCGTCGGTGCTAGCGCGGTCACGCGTTTCCTCGTCGAGATCCTGATCGGCAAGGGCATCACGCCGACCGTGCTCGCGGATGCTTCGCATGCGACATGGATCAGTTGGCTCGGCGAACGCGGCGCGCAGGTCGCGCAGTCGCTCGGCGAGATCGGCGAGCGGATCGCGGCACAAGGCAACGGCGCCCGACCGTGGCGCGTGATCGCGACGACCCCGGCGAGCGCAGCGATCGGCGCGACCCTGTGCGGCCCACGCGCGACGCTGACCGTGCTCGCCCCCGCGCCGTTCGCGCTCGATCTCGGTGCGGCACTCGCCCGGGAGGTCACGATCATCGGCGTGACCACCGCGCATCCGGATCTGATCGTCGAGGCGGCAGCGATGGTCGCGCGCGGCGAGGTCCGGCTGCTCGACGGCGTCGAGCTCGGTACCGCCACCGATGCGACTCTCGCACTCGTGCTTACGTCTTAGTCTTTGGAACATGACGAAGCAGCGCGCGTGGTGGTGGCCGTTCGTCGGCGCGGTGATCGGCGGCGTCGCCGGGATCGCGATCGGGATGGCATTGGCGGGCGATGACGTGAACAGAGTCGGCGACTGGCGCAATGGCGCCGCGCGGTTCGTCGGCATGACCGGCGCGATCGGGTTATTTGCGGGCTACGCGATCGCGCAACAGCTCGCCCGCGGCAAGCGCGTGAACCGCGATGGCTTCACGCTCGCGTATCGACCGATCGCTCCGACCGCCGAGGGTTATCGCGAGAACAAGCTCGTCACGGTGGGCGACGTGTTGGCGGGCCTCGCGAAAGCAGGGTTCGAGCCGCGCGCCGAGGCATGCGACCAGTTCGGCGAGCGCAAGGGCTCGATCGACGACACGACGGTCTTGCCGGGTGCGAACGTCGCGATTAGCGATCCCCGCGTACGCGGCTGGATTCGGATCGCACTCGCACCGTCGAACGAGGATCAACCGCGCTCGCTCGGGCTCGTCGAGATCTGGTCGGAGCGGGGCGGTTCCGCCGAGGAGCTCGGGC
>CAZDGY010000131.1:0-10438 GCA_964504685.1 uncultured Kofleriaceae bacterium
TTGTTGCTGGCTGTGCCAAAGAGCTGGGCGTTAAAGGGAATGACCGCCAGCGGTACGAGATGCCTGTCGACGCGGATCGCCTTTTGCGCGCAATACGCGCCGCCAGCGACCAGCACGCCGGCGAGCGAGAAACTTACTTCCGGGGAAAAGCACACGATCCACCTCTTCGAACCGGCCGATGGCTCAGCACGATGGGTTGAACGTGCATCCCGCCGCGAGTCGATCGACTCTAGGCCGTCCGCTGCGCCACGTATCTAACAATCGGCTTCGGGACTCGGCGCCTCATCCGTGTGTGGGGCGGGAACGCTCACCGTGAACCATCCGCTCGATCAACGCCCGCGCCCGATCCTGCCCGACGATATCGCTGACACGCACCGCGTCGTCGCGACCAGCGAACGCTGCTTGCCTGGCGCGGCTCGGATCACCGAGCCCATCGTAGAGCGCGGCGAGCGACAGCAGCAAACGCCAGATCGGCGCGGACGTCCGAGCGCTGGTCTCACCGCGAAGCAGCTCCACCGCCTGTTCGAGCTCGGTCGTCGCCAACAGCAACCGATGATCGTCGATCAATGCGCGCGCCAGATCGAGGTACGCGACAACGATCGCGTCGACGTCTCCTGCCGTGATCGCCCGGCCCACCGCGGCGCGCAAGTCCGGCACGCTCGCGTCGGCACCGGGCATCGTCGGGATCCGTCGACTTCCGACCGCGGCGATCTCGCTATGGCTCCAATCTCGGGTCGGCGCTTCGGTCCGGAACAGATTCGGCAAGGTCGGGCTCGTGGCTAAGGCCGCTGGCTCGGTTGCCGGAGTCGCTGCGGCGAGTGCGGCGGCGAACGCAACTGCGCTCGGGAATCGCTTCGCTGGATCCTTGTCGAGAGCTCGCATCACCACCCGTTCGAGGTCCGCAGGCACTTGCCGATCCGGGCAACGCAGCGATGGCGGGACGACATCCTCATCGAGATGGCGCGCGAGGATCTCGTTGCTGGTCCCGCCGCCGAACGGGGTCGTGCCGGCGATCAATTCGTAGAGGATCACGCCTGCGGCGTAGATGTCCGACGCCGGCGATGGCGACGCGCCTCCGATCACCTCGGGTGCGAGATATTCGGGCGTGCCCGAGAGCATCGAGTCTCCGGTGATCGGCGCCGGGTCATCGACAAACCGGGCGAGGCCAAAGTCGATGAGCTTTGCGATCTCGGTGCCGTCGCGACGCAGCTGGACAAGCACGTTGTCGCTCTTGACGTCGCAGTGGATCACTCCGCCGTCGTGCGCCTCGTCGAGCGCGGCGAGCAGCTGCCCGATCAAGTCCGCCGCTCGTCGCAGCGACATCGGGCCATGCTCGGCGACGAGTTGCGCGAGTGACTGCCCGCAGACGTGCTCCATCACGAGGTACATCAGTCCGTCCGGGGTCGAACCAAAGTCGAACACCGAGACCACGTTCGGGTGCGAGAGCCGGCTCCCGGCGAGCGCCTCGCTGCGAAATCGGCGGACCACATCGGGAACCGTGTCGAGCTCCGGCCGGACTAGCTTCAACGCGACGATACGGTCGAGCGAGGTGTGCGATGCGAGGTAGACGATGCCCATGCCACCAGCACCCAAGACATCGCCGAGAACGTACTTATCGGCGATCACTTCGCCGCGCTGATGTGCCGCGCCGTGCGCGCGCGTCGGCGCGCGCGAGCGTGCCTCTGCGATGACGCTTGCGCTCATGGAGTTACCTTCAGCGAAGGCATGAGCGGCACGAGGCTGGTGATCCGCCGGATCCGGCCGGTTAGTCGACGAAACAGGCCATGCGCAAGCGCGAGCGCGGCGCGAGGATCGGGCGTGACCACCAGCTCGATCGCGTGCTCGGCAGCGAGCTCGGCGGCACGGCCATCCGCATCGTCGCCGATCAGCCAGACTCTGTGCACCCCGGCAACGCGACAGTCTTCGAGAGCGCGCTCGCTGTTGCGACGCGACATCATGATCACGACGCCGTCGACGTGTCCCGCGAGCTGAAGGGTCGGCTGCGCCGCAACGCCCTCGATTTCCGCAACCCCCGGCCGGATCGGAATGACTACATGTCCGCGCGCAACCAGATCGCGAAACAACTGTCGCGTAGGACATGTGGGCGAGCTCGATACGCCGACAAACGCGAGGCGATGGGAGTCGAGAAACGATTCCAACGTGAGCTGCCTCGCCATGCACCGCAACCGGTTGCAAGCCACGTGCTCGCGACCGACCGAGCGCGCGTCGCTGCGGACGACCTCGGATCCCATGCACGCGTGGCCTTCGCCAAGAGTTGGGTGAGCGCGCAAATCTCGCGCGTTCTGGTTTGATCAGCCTGCGACCGAGCTGGACCGCGCTTCGAGGACTTCGGCGCGGCGAATAGGGAGCCGGCGGACGCGGGCACCACACGCCGCAAACACCGCATTGGCGATCGCCGGGCCGATAGGGACTGCCGGCGGTTCGCCGAGGCCCGCACTAGGGGTCGCGTCGTTTCCCACAAACACGATGTCGATGGCCCGTGGTGCATCCAAGCAGGTCGCGATCGGGTAGTCGCCCCAAGTCGCGGCCAGTACTTCGCCATCGCGATTCGCCAGCTCTTCGATCAATGTCCAACTGGCACCCATCTGAACCGCTCCCTCCACCTGATTGCGGGCGCCGTCGAGATGGACGATGTGGCCCGCGTCGATCGCGCACCACACCTGCTCGAGGCGCGGCGTTCCGTCCGCTCCGACCGTGACCTCGGCGACCTCGGCAACGTAGGTCGCGCGGTATCG
The DNA here is from genome assembly GCA_964504685.1 of uncultured Kofleriaceae bacterium. Taxonomy (GTDB): domain Bacteria; phylum Myxococcota_A; class Polyangia; order Haliangiales; family Haliangiaceae; genus JABFXX01. Next base: position 2,757 of record CAZDGY010000131.1, read on the forward strand.
GACGCACGCAACTCCGAGCGCTCGGCCCGGCGTGCGTACGCGACGAGCCCACCCGCTGTGCTCCCGAACCGCTTCGAGCACGCGCCGCAGCCGCGGATCAGTCACGTGGCGAAGCCGATACTCGATCGGGTCGACGCCAGCCGTGGCTGCGAGCTCGTCGACAAACGACTCGATCGCGAAGATGTTCGGCGACGCCCCGAGCGAGCGCAGTGCGCCGGTGCGCACCTTCGCGGGCGTGATGTGGAGGCGAACCTCGCCGGCGCCCACGTCGTACGACGGCAGCGCATTGCGGCCGGCCATCATCGTCATCATCTCGATCGGATTCCAGGCCCCGCGATGCGCGGCCGCTGCCGCTGATCGCGCTCCTCCGGCATACGCGTACGAGCTCGTCTGAAAGTCCGACCGCCAGCCAACGATCTGCCCGCTGGCGTCGAGCGCCGCGTCGAGCATCGCGGTCATCTGCGGACGATGAGGCGCGCCGTGCAGCTCGTCGGCCCGGCCCCACTGCACCATGACCGGCCGCGCGACTGCCTTCGAAAGTCGCGCTGCTTCGAGCGCGGCATCGCTCGAGCCGTGCCGACCATAGCCACCGCTCATCGCCATCGGCAAGAAATGCACACGGTCGGGAGTCAGCCCGGCGATCATGGCGACGTCATCTCGGAGCCCGAACGGCGATTGCGTGGTGCCGTAGACGAACGCGTCGTTCGCACGAAGGTCGGCAACTCCGACGCTCGGCCCGATCGGCGAGCTGGCGAAGTGAGGCGTGGAGTAGCGCGCGGTCACGCGCTTCGCCGCACCCGCGAATGCGAGGTCGAGCCCGGGGTCGCCGCGCATCGTGACGTCGAGGCTCGCCGACTCGACGATCGGCGCCGGATCCCAAACCGGCTCGAGTGCATGCGCAGCGTGAAGCGCCTGATCGGCTCGCTCCGCGACCACGCCGACAAAGTTGCCGTCGACGATCACCGCCACGACGCCGGGTTGTGCGAGCGCGCGATCGCGGGCGACCGAGCGCAGCTTCGCGCCGTGCAGCGCGGGGTGGAGCACGCGCCCGTGCAGCATGCCCGGCAATCGCACATCTCCGACGAACTGGGTCCGCCCCGTGACGATGCCGATCGCATCCGCGCCCGCCGGTGCATCGACTAACGTCGGCGCCGGTGAGGCGAGCGCCACGTCGTCGGGAATCTCGCCGGTGATCGGCGTCTCGCCGACCAGCTGTGCGAAGCTCACTGTCGATGCCGATGGAGTGTGGATCACGGCACCGTCGGCGATCGCGAGCTCGGCCGGCGACCCGCCGAATCGGGCGATCGCACGGGCGAGCAGCGTATGGCGCGCGAAAGCCGCCGCGCGGCGTAGCTCGGCACCGTCGACTTCTATCGACATGCTCCCGAACGTGCCCATGTCCCAGGGCACGACGTCGGTCTCACCGAAAATCACGTGAACGCGCGATGGATCGACCGCGAGCTCCTCCGCCACGATGCGGGGGTAGCTCGCACGCAAGCCTTGACCGAACTCCATCTTGCCGGACCACGCGGTGATCGTGCCGTCGGCTTCGATGCGCAGCCGCGATTCGACCCGAGTCATCGCGAGGCCTGTTTGACGGCGCGGATCGCGCGGAGATAAACGCCGCAGCGACACAGGTGCGGGGCGAGCGCGGTTCGGATCTCGTCCTCGGTGGGAGATGGCACGCGTTCGAGCAGCGCGACCGACGCGCAGATCATGCCGCTCGTGCAGTAACCACATTGAAAGGCGTCTTCCGCAAGAAAGGCGCGCTGCACCGGGTGAAGCTCGTCACCGCGAGCCAGCCCTTCGATCGTGACGATCGATCGATCGCCGAGCTCCTCGATCTTCGTCATGCACGCCGGAGCGGGCGAACCATTCAAGAGCACGACGCACGCGCCGCACGTCCCTTGACCGCAGCCGAAGCGGGTTCCGGTGAGCCCGAGCGAATCGCGCAGCACCGACAACAGCGTCGTCCCGATCGAGACGTCGACCTCGCGGGAGGCGCCGTTGACCTTGATGATGTGGTGCATGGCTATTTACTCTGTGCGGCCGATCGGGGAGCAACGTAGCGGCCGCGCGCCGCGTCGAGCTGCCAGCGCTCGAGGCCACCGTGCGGCTTCTGATAGATCAAGCCCTGCGGGATCAGGGTCACCGAGCCCACGAACGCATCGTCGCCGTCGTGCTCCTCGATCGGCTGTTCGAATAGCCGATCGAGCCGGCCAGAACCACCGACGCGGTACAGCACGAGCCATGTCGTGCTCTCGCGGTGACCGCCGCGCGTGACCGCGAGCGCGATCACCGGTTTGTCGAGCTGGCCATCGCCGATCGCGAGCGACACGAGATCGTCCGCGGTGCCTTCACTCGCGAACGCCGGGGCGCGACCGACTACGTGTCCCGACCCGTCGACGACGACCACGCCTTGGTGGAACGAAGCGAGCACGTCGAGCCCGTTCCCCGAGACCTCGAGCCCGCCGTAACCACCTTCGTCGGGCTCACCGGTCAGCTCGGTGATCCGGTCGGTGACCGCCGGGACCTCCCCGTCTGTGGTCGCGGTCGGTGTGAGCCCGCGTAACCATGGCAGTGACGGAGACGACTGGCCGCCGCACGCCGCGATCACGACAAACAACGGCCAGAGCTTCGACATGAACGAGCAAGGAGCAACCTTCGTACCTAGTCTGCGGCCCGCGTTGGCAACGGCACGCGGCGTGCTCTTCGCCATTACATGCCAACCGCCCCGTTCCCGCATCATTACCAGGTCGCGCTCGAGATGGACCAGCTGCTCGCGGCGCCGCGCTTCCCGATCAGCGTCGGCTCGGCGTCGGAGTTCGGCGGTAGCGACGAGGTGTGGAGTCCCGAGGCGCTGCTGCTTGGAGCTGCTCTGGTCTGCGTCAAGACCACGTTCGACGCGTTCGTGCACCAGACGCCGGTCCCAGTACACGGTTGGTTCGGGCGGGTAACTGGAACGCTGGAGCGAACTTTGGAGGGGCCGGTGTTCACCGCGATTCAGATCGACCTCCACATCACCACGGCGCCGGGAAGCGAACCGCGCATCCGCGATCTCGTTCACTCTGTCGAGCGCAGCTGCATCATCTCGCGTGCGCTGAAGGCACCGGTGACGATCTCGGCCGATGTGGTCGGTCGCGGCTAACGCGCGCGGTTTTCGCCGCATCGCCGATCCGCGCGATGCTTGCGCGTGATCGCCGCGTGACTCACGGAGCTCGGCGATCACCGGTCGCGCAGCGCAGAGTGACAGTGCGCGCACGTTGCGAGGATCCGACCGAACAGCTCCGCGCGAGCGTCCTGTGCGTGTGCGTCGACCGCGCGATTCGCGTACAGCTTGATGCGCGCGACATCGTCGATGTCGTCGTCCGGAGCCCGCGTCGTCAATTGAGCGAGGATGTTCGCTGGCATCTTCGTCAGGCCCGAAGCACCTGTCTGCCACAGCTCGTCGGCCGGCCCGATCAACCCCTGCCACATCTGGAGTGCAGCCCATTGATGACCGGACATGTCACTCGCGAGCGTGTCATTGCCACGCGGCGGTTGTACGACAGGGAAAGTGACGTGGGCGCCGGTCGCCTCGTGGCATCGGGCGCATGCGCGTCCGACGTTCGCTGCACTCACGGAGGCGGAGTCGAGCCCGGCCGAGACCACGACGCGATGTGCATCGGCTCGCACGACTTGGAGAAACGGTTGGTACTGCGCGAGGATCTCGGGTTCTTCGAAGTCGAGCGTGCGCGCCTCTGCCCGCGCGGTCTCGAGATCGCCGTGGGCGATGGCTTGCTCCATTGCCATCGCGGCGCTGTACCGCGCGTGCATCTGCCGCTCGGCGTCAAGGATGCCCGAGGCGAGGGACGGTGCGTGCGCCGCCGGCACCGTGTCGTAGGTCTCGCACGCGGCCAGGCACGCAAGGATGACAGAGCTCGAGCGAATCATGTATCGCATACCAGCACGCGACGTGCCGACCGGCGCGCCCGGTCCGCGACTCGTTCGCGCAACGGTTGCTGGGTCATCAAGCGATCGCGCAAGTCGTGCGCGATCTCCGCCGAATTCCGCGGCACGCCCACTGCACCCGGACAAGCGCATGGACTCGTACGTGCTCCCGTTTCGTTCGATCAGTCTCCGCGATCTCCCGCGAGTCGGGGGCAAGAACGCCAACCTCGGCGAGCTCATCGCAAACCTGACGACAGCGGGAGTTCGCGTGCCCGACGGGTTCGCGATCACTGCCGACGCGTTTCGCCGGCATCTCGCCGACAATCAGCTAGAGGACATCTACGATGCGCTCGATCGGATCGACGTTCGAGACGTCGCGGCGGTCGCAAAGCTAGCAGCCGACATCCGGGACCGCATCGCGCGTGCACCGCTCCCGCGAGAGATCGAAGCCGCGATCATCGCGGGGTACGACGCTCTATCGGATCGCTATCGCGAGCCGGCGACCGATGTCGCGGTTCGCTCGAGCGCGACCGCGGAGGACCTACCCGGTGCGTCGTTCGCCGGCCAGCACGAGAGCTATCTCGACGTGCGCGGTCATGCAGCGCTGATCGACGCGGTTCGCGCCTGCATGGCATCGCTGTTTACCGACCGCGCGATCGCCTATCGCGCCGAGCGTGGTTACGCACACCGCTCGGTCGCGCTCTCGGTTGGCATCCAGAAGATGGTCCGCAGCGACCTCGCGTGCGCCGGCGTGATCTTCACGCTCGACACCGAATCGGGATTTCGCGACGTCGTCGAGATCACCGGCGCGTGGGGACTCGGAGAGACCGTCGTCAAGGGTCGGGTCAACCCGGACGAATACCTCGTGCACAAGCCGACGCTCGCGCGTGGCTTCCGCTCGATCTTGCAGCGCCTCGCCGGAGACAAGGACGTCGCGCTCGTCTACGCACCGGGCGGCGCTACGATCGAGCATGAGGTTGCCGAGGGCGATCGGCGCAAGCTCGTGCTCGCGGACGACGAGGTGCTAGCGCTCGCGCGCTGGGCGGTCTCGATCGAAAACCACTACGCGACACCGATGGACATCGAGTGGGCCAAAGACGGCAACTCCGGCGAGCTGTTCGTGGTGCAAGCGCGACCGGAGACCGTACACGCGCGACGCGCAAAGCCGGTGTTCGAGCTATTCCAGCTGCAAGGTAGTGCGACCGCGATCGTGACGGGCAAGAGCGTTGGCGCGAAGATCGCACACGGCAAGGTCCGAGTGATCCACGCCGCGAGCGAGCTCGCGAGCTTCCAGGCTGGCGAGATTCTCGTCGCGCCGATGACGGATCCTGATTGGGAACCGGTGCTCTCGCGCGCCGCCGCGATCGTGACCGAGCACGGCGGTCGCACGTGTCACGCAGCGATCATCTCGCGCGAGCTCGGCATCCCGTGTGTGGTCGGCGCCGACCGGGCGATGTCGACGCTTCGCACCGGCGACCTCGTCACGGTGTCGTGCGCCGAAGGCGACGAGGGCCGCGTCTATCCTGGTGACGTCGCGTTCACGCGCGAGGAGATCGATCCAGCGACGCTGCCGGAATCCCCTGTTCCCGTCATGCTCAACGTGGGAAATCCAGCGAACGCGTTCGTCCTCGGCCAGCTGCCGAGCGCTGGCGTCGGGCTCGCGCGGATCGAGTTCATCGTGTCGCAGATCGGTGTGCATCCGATGGCGCTGCTCCATCCCGAGCGCATCACGGACGCGGGCACGCTCGCACAGTTGCGCGCACGCACCGCCGGGTTCGCGCAGCCCACCGAGTTGTTCGTCGATGGCCTCGCGACCGGCGTCGCGCGGATCGCCGCCGCGTTCTGGCCACGACCGGTGATCGTACGGTTCTCCGACTTCAAGACGAACGAGTACCGCGGACTGTTGGGCGGCGACGCCTTCGAGCCAGTGGAGGCCAATCCTATGATCGGGTTCCGTGGAGCGTCGCGCTACTACGATGCCCGCTACCGCGAGGCTTTTGCGCTCGAATGCACTGCGATCAAGCGCGTTCGCGAGACGCTCGGGCTGACAAACGTCAAGGTGATGATTCCGTTCTGCAGAACGCTCGGTGAAGGCCGCGCGGTGCTCGCGGAGCTCGCGACGAACGGCTTACACCATGGCGACGCCGAGCTCGAGGTCTACGTGATGTGCGAGATCCCCAACAACGTCATCCTCGCGGACAAGTTCTGCGAGCTGTTCGACGGCTTCTCGATCGGTTCCAACGACCTCACGCAACTGACCCTCGGCGTCGACCGCGATTCGAGCCTGCTCGCGCATTTGTTCGACGAACAGGACGCCGGCGTGAAGAAGCTCATCGTCGAGGTCATCACGATCGCACATCGCTACGGCCGCAAGGTCGGGCTCTGCGGTCAAGGACCCAGCGACCATCCCGAGTTTGCAAGCTTCCTCGCGTCGGCGGGCATCGACAGCATCTCGGTCACACCGGACGCGCTTCCGCGCGTGGTCCGCCACCTCGCCGCGACGCGCGCTGCGTGATCGCGACGAGCTCAGGGCGTCGGATACTGCGCGATGTCGTCGCGCAGCTTGCGGAGCGCGGCGCCGAGCTCGGTTAGCTGTTGAGCAACGGCCTGGCCGACGCGATCACCTTCCCGCGCGAGCGTCCGCTCCAGCTCGGCGAGGCGCGGCTGCAGCGCGATCCAGCGATCGCGAGCGTCCATCGCCGCTAGATGGATGTGGAGCTCGAGCTCGTCGGCGGTTCTGCGCAGATCGTCCCACAGTTGGTTCGCCACGACTACGCCGCCTTTCGGTTGGACGAGCGAGGTTTGCAGATCGCCGCGAGGACGTGGCCGATCTTCGACGGTCCGTTTCTTATCGTAGCGTCCGGCCGGAAGCTCTCGAGCGCGACGTCTTTGAGCGAGATCATGCCGATCGGCTTGTTGTCGCCATCGATCACCGGAATCCGCCGCACCTGGTGCTCGGCCATCAGCTGTTCGACCTCGTCGAGTCCCTGATCCGGCCGCGCAGAGACGACGTGCTTGGCCATCGCGATGTTGACGAGGATCTCGTCGAGGGGGCGCCCTTGCGTGTACGCCGCCATGCAGATATCGCGGTCGGTGATCATCCCGGCGAGCGAACCGTCGTCATGAACGACTGGGATCGCGCCGCAATCGTGGTCCCACATCATCCTCGCGGCAATGCTGAGCGCATCGTTGACGTGACAGGTGGCGATATGACGCGTCATCAGATCTTGAGCTCTCATCTCTAGTCTCCTTGGTTGTGACGATGCGATGCAGCTGGTGCGCCACAACGGGCGGAGTCTCGTTGACGAGAACGCGCACTTCTTGCGCGCGCTCGGACGCGCAGACGCGATCGGTTCGCGATGTGCGTGCCTTGCGACTCTCGCGCACTGGCTCGCACCTTGCTCCGATGTTGGTCAACCTCAATCTGGAGCAACTGACATGACCGACATCGCGAAGCGAAACGGCGGACCGCAGACGACTCAGTGGGACCCATTGCGGACAGTGCGCGACCTCATGCGCTGGGACCCGTTCCGCGAGATGGCGCCGGCCCTCCCGTCGCTCGATCTCGCGGGGTTCGACCCGAGCTTCGACGTCACCGAGAACAACGACGGTTTTGTGTTCAAGGCTGACCTGCCGGGTGTGAATAAGGACGAGCTCGAGATCACCACCACCGGCAACCGGCTGCAGATCTCCGGTAAGCGCGAGATCAGCCACGAGACCAAGAACGACACCGTCTATACGTTCGAGCGCCG
>CAZDGY010000132.1:0-10402 GCA_964504685.1 uncultured Kofleriaceae bacterium
GACCGACAAGACACCGGAGGTCTCGCCGTCGGCGCGCGGGTTCGATTCGTTCGCGTACGATCCGCAACGCCGCCGCATCGTGCTGTACGGCGGCGCCGGCATCGTCATCCTCGGCGATCAATGGGAGTGGGACGGCACCGCGTGGACGCCGGTGTCGTTCCTCGACGCGACGCCGCAACGCACCGAGGCTCCGATGGCCTACGACGCGATCCAGAAGCAGCTCGTCTACTTCGGCGGGATCGACTTCCGCAACGACGCCCAGAGCACGACGCTCGCGCAGGAATACGCATCGCAGCGTTCGATCGAGCGATGTCTGCGCTCGACCGACGACGACGACGGCGACGGGCTCGCCGGCTGCGCGGATCCCGATTGTTGGGCGCGCTGCTCACCGCTGTGCCCGCCCGGCGTGACGTGTCCACCGACCGCACCGCATTGCGGCGATGGCGTGTGCGGCGCGGTCGAGGATCACCTGATCTGCCCGGCCGATTGCCCGTGATCACGGCTCGAAGCTAGCGCCCGGGCAATGGCGCTTGAGCTGGTCGTAGAGCCGGGTCCAATTGGGCTCCTTGACCACGAGGCTGCCGCGATCGCTTCTGATCGTCAGGTAGTGGTACACGCGATAGTTGTTAGCGGACTCTCGATGGCTCACGCGGACGATGCGGGTCGGTGCATCGCGCAGTGCCGCGAGGACGGGCCGCCAGCGCGCAGGGTTCGTGGCCATGACGGACACCACGGCGTTGATCAGCAAGATCACCACGACCGCCACCGACACCGCGAACATCGTGAGTGTGCCGACCCAGACCGCGGCGAGGCCCATGACCACCGCGACCGCGAATGCGAGCCCGACACCGGCCGTGGCGCCGAGCCGAGCACCGAGTGCACGGTTCTCCAGATCGCCGACTAACGCTTCGACCTCAGTGCGCGTGAGCGGCGCGCGCTCGGCGACGACGATCTCGGTAACCGCTGGGGTGTGCTCGCTGCGCACCTTCGCGAGCTCGGCCGCGAGCCCGTCGCGCTCTGCAACGGCGCGCCTGCGATCGGCCTCGGCGCGCTCGAGATCCTCCTCGAGAGCCGCCGCACGCGCGATCGATGCATCGTGATCGTCGCGGTAAGTCACCGTCCCGAGGTTAGCAGCGCACGGGCCCGCCAGCTCGCCCGACGCCAACGTGTAACAGTGGCTCGGCACTAGCCTTGCTCTACCTCGGTACATGACCCGGCTAGTGTCGGTTTTCGCGGCGCTCACCGCCGCTGCGGCCTGCGGCAGTGGTGCAGAACACGGCGTCGATGGCGCGATCGACGGCACCACCGCCGTGGACGCGGGCCCGACGCGGGGCTACCGGCTCGCGGCGACCGGCGTGCAAGCCGACCCGACGACCGGCATCTTCATCGGAGCGACCGAGCTCGCGAACGACGCGGACGTCATCGCGATCCACCAGGACTTCTACGGCGTGCCGTGGGATTCGTTCATCGCAGGCACCGAGCCGCCCGCCGCCTGGGTCGCCAAGATGCAGATGCTCGCAGCATCGGCGCAGGGTAAGCCGGTGTTCCTGTCACTGACTCCGCTCGACGGCGATCGCGTTCACCTCGCGCCGAAGGTCGCCGCCGATGGCACGCTCGTATCTGACTGGAGCGCTGCCTGCTACGACCTCGCCACCGCGACCGATGGTGCAACGCTGCGCACAGCATACGCCGCCTACGTGACGTGGATGATCCAGATGTTCCAACCGCAATGGACGAACATCGCGATCGAGCTCAACTTGTTCTACGCGAGCTGCCCGACGTCGTGGCCCGGGATGGTCACGCTCGAGAACGACGCGTATGTCGCGGCGAAAGCTGCGGCTCCGACCGTGCCGGCATTCCCCTCGATCCAGATCAACGCGCTGAACGGCGACTCGCAATGCCCGATGGGCATGTCCGCCGCTGACTGTTACGAAGCCGAGTACGCGGCGATCGCCGACCTCGAGCGCGATCGGTTTGCGATCTCGGCGTATCCATACGCGGCGTCCTACGCGACCGCCGCTGACCTCCCCGCCGACTGGCTAACCCGAGGCGCGACCCGCGGCGGCGAACGGCTGTTCATCGCGGAGACCGGTTGGCTGGCCACCGATGTCGCGGCGACCGATCCGTCAGCGCAGTGCGCGACGATCCTGTCGGAGACGCCGCAGATCCAGTCCGACTACTTCGACCTGCTGATCACGACGGCGCAACAGCAAGACATCGAGGTCGTGACCTGGTTCTCCGACCGCGACGCGATGCCGGCGCCGGTAGCCACCGGATGCCCATGCTCGTTCTCGACCCCGTGGTGCGATCTGATCGCCTACGAGCGCAGCTTGGGATCGACCCCGACCGATCAGTTCTACAACGAGCTACTGTTCAAGATCTTCGGCACGCTCGGCATCCGAGACTACGACGGCAACCCACGCCAACCGATCTACGACCACTGGCAAGCGGCGCGAGTCGACCCGATCGCACCGTAGTAGGCGCGGCGCAGGTCCCGAAGCTCCAAGCCACGGTCGCCGCGCGCTGACTAGCGGCTATTTCCAGCCGAACGTGTGCTGGTAACTGCCGATCACTTCGACGTCGCCGCGCGCATCTTTGATCACGAGTGACAAGTTGCCGTCTTGCGACGCGATGATCGCCGCCGCTTCGTGGTCGTGGCGCATGCAGAACAGCACGCCCGCGGGATGGCGCGTGCCCTTGAACGTCGACAGATCATCAACGTGAACGTCGTCGGTATACGGGTTGACGTGACGAAAGCTGGTCCTCGGCACGTCGCCCTCGATCACCTGAACGCCAAAGCCGCGGATCCGGAGATCGGTGTCGAGCAACAGCGCGTTGTCGATCGCGGTCAACCGTGCGACTTGCTCGATCGCTTCGGCAAACGCGATCTGCGCTTCATCGCGTACCGAAGCTCGGCCATCGATGCCGCGCGGACGCGAGCCGACCAGCCTCGGCAGTCGCTCTTCGACGGGGACGTCGCTGACCACCCGCGCGTAACGCTCGACGAGCACGTCGGCACCGTCGCGGACGGCGTAGTGCGCGCGCACGCCGATCGGCGATTCGACCGTCGCGGGGACCAGCAAGATCATCCCACCGTGGCCATGCGCGAGCACGCGCGATGCGATGCGAGTGACGACCGCGGCGCGGAGATCGACGCCGATCGCCGAGCTCGCATCTGTAGCCCACGCCGAGAACGTGCGACTGAGTGCGCGCGCCGGAGACTTCACGCGATGCGTTCCGCCGATCAGACGGATCTCGCCGCGCGAGTAGAGCGCGCGCGGTGCGCCAGCGTACTCGACGAGCAACACACCGGCGCCGAGCGCACGGATGATCAGCGGCTGATGTATCGCCAAGCTGCGCTCGATCAAGGCCCACGCCACGAGCTCGTCGCCATCGACGCGAACCGCGATCGCGGTCGCCTCGCCCCAGGTGGCGGGTGCGAGCTTCGCGAGATTCTTTGGCGTGACGCGCACCGCGGATGCAAGCGAGATGACGGCGGCGCAGTCGCGTGCCTTCGGCTCCCAGGCGACGCCGAATTCGACGCGGCGAGCTTCCTCGTCGTGGAGGCTCGCAAAGAATGTCGCGTCGATCAGCGCCGCGAGCTGGGTATCGCTCGGCAGCTCTGATCCGGGCTCGGCGAGACCTGCGAGATGACTCGCGAGCTCGGTCGCAAACTCAGTCGACGATCGTAAAAGCTCCGCGTCCACATCGGACAACGTAGCACTGGCTCAAGCCGTTGCGCGCTGCTGGTCGATCCAGGCGTACCACTCCGCGAGTCCTTCCCCGGTCCGCGCCGAGACACAGAGCACCGAGATCGCCGGGTTGACTTGCTTCGCGTTCGCGATCGCGGCGGCAACGTCGAAGTCGACGTGCGGGAGCAGATCGAGCTTGTTGAGCAGCATCAGTCGCGACGCGCGAAACATGTGCGGATACTTCAGCGGTTTGTCGTCGCCTTCTGTCACCGACAGGATCGCGACCTTCGCGCGTTCGCCGAGATCGAAGAGCGCCGGGCACACCAGGTTGCCGACGTTCTCGATCATCACGATGCTGCCGGGCGCGGGACGCAGCTGCTCGACGCCGCGAGCGATCATGTCGGCTTCGAGATGACACCCGGTGCCGGTGTTGACCTGCATCGCGGGCGCTCCGGTTGCGCGAATTCGATCCGCGTCGCGCGACGTCTCCTGATCGCCCTCGATGACACAGATCGGACGCGTCGTCTTGAGATCGAGGATCGTCCTGCACAGCAGCGTGGTCTTGCCCGAGCCAGGCGAGCTCACGAAGTTGAGCGCGAGGATCTCGCGATCGGTGAACCACTGGCGGTTGCGCGCCGCGAGCGCATCGTTCTTCGCGAGCAACTTGGTCTCGAGCTCGATCATGACCCGATTGCCGGTCGGCTTGAGCGCGCTGGCCGGCGCAGCGGCGTGGCTGTGACCGATCAGGTTGGCGGGATTTCCGCAGCCACAGGTTCCACACATCAGCTGTCTCCTCGCGTTATCAGCCCGGCTGCACATACCGCCGCTTGTCCGAGCGCTAGACCACCGTCGTTCGTCGGCACGCGCGCGTGGGCGAGCACCTCGAAGCCATCCGCGCGCAATCGCATCGCGCACTGCTCGAGTAGGATCCGGTTCTGAAAACACCCGCCCGATAACGCGACGGTCGAGAACCGGTGCGCGTCGCCGATGTTGGCCACCATGTGCGCGATGCCGCGCGCGAGCCCGCGATGAAATCTCGCCGCGATCACACCCACCGGCGTATCGCGGAGCAGATCGCCGAGGATCGCGTCCCACATCGCGAACGGCTCGAGGTACGGCACGCTCGAGTCTTGCGGTTGCACGATCGTCATCGGATACGCGAGCTCGTCGGATTCGGCGAGCGCGCGCGGATCGACCGCGGCCTCGAGTCGCGCCGCCGCTTCGCCTTCGTAGGCTTGGCGCTCGAAGCTGATCCCGACCGCCGCCGCAACCGCGTCGAACAGTCGACCGCACGACGATGCGAGCGGCGCGTTGAGCTTGCTCCTCTGCATGCCATCGAGCAACGCGCGCGGCTTCGCAGCGAGCGCGCCGTAGACGGGCAGCCGCTCGAACTTGCTGGTGAACGCCGCCCAGCCCAGCTCCGCCATCAGGTGCGCGTAGAGGTTGCGCCACGGCTCGTGCGACGCGCGATCGCCGCCGAGCATCGCGACCGGCTTCAAGCAGCCGAGCCTGCGCGAGCTGCGATAGTCCGCGAGCAGAAACTCGCCGCCCCAGATCGTGCCGTCGTCGCCGAGCCCGAGGCCGTCGAGCACGACGCCGAGCACGGGCGGCGCCACCAACGCTCGACCATGCTCTGCGAGACAAGAAGCGACATGCGCGTGATGGTGCTGGACCTCGACGAGCGGCAAGCCCGCGGCCGCCGCGTGATCACGAGCGAGCACGCCGGCGTGAAAGTCGGGATGGCGATCGATCGCGATCGCGGTCGGCGCGTGATCGAACAGCGTGCGGTACAGCGCGAGGTTCTTGCGGTAGTCGGCGAGCGTCGCGGGGTTGTCGAGATCGCCCTGGTGCTGCGCCAACACTGCGTCGCCGGCGCCCGTCACGACGCAGAACGCCGCTTTGAGATCGCCGCCGTACGCGAGCAGTTGCGGACTGCGCTCGAACCCGAGCGGCAACGTGATCGGCGCGGGTGCATAGCCGCGTGCGCGACGCAGCACGCGAACCACACCGTCGGCGACGCGCACGACCGAATCGTCGACGCGGTTCGCGATCGGCCGATCGTGAACGAGCGCGAACGCCGCGATGCCGGCGAGCCGGCGCGCTGCATCGGCGTCGTCGATCGCCTGCGGCTCGTCGGACTCGTTGCCGCTCGTCATCACGACGGGACGATCGAAGTCATCGAGGATCAGCCGGTGCAACGGCGTCGTCGGCAACATGAAGCCGAGCGTGCCGAGCCCTGGTGCGATCTGCGGCGGCAGGCGCTCGCTACCCGTGGCAGCGAGCAACACGATCGGCGCCTCCGGGCTCGTCAACGCGGCGGCTTCGATCGGCTCGATCGCGCAGTAGCGGCGAATCACGTCGAGCGACTGCGCCATCAATGCGAACGGCTTGGCATCGCGGTGCTTCGTCGCGCGCAGCTTCGCGATCGCATTGGCGTTCGTCGCGTCGCACGCGAGGTGATAGCCGCCGAGCCCCTTGATCGCGACGATCTCGCCGCTCGCCAGCAGAGCGCGCACCGCATCGACATCGTCGAGTATCGCGAGATCGATCTCGCCGTCGTCGAAGCGCACGAGCTTCACGCGCGGCCCACACGCGGAGCACGCCGTGGTCTCGGCATGGAAGCGGCGATCGGCGGGGTCGCCGTACTCGGCGGCGCACGGCTCGCACAACGGGAACCCGGCGAGCGTGGTCGCCGCGCGGTCGTAGGGCACGCCGGTCACGATCGTCAGCCGCGGTCCGCAGTGCGTGCACGTCGTGAACGGATAGCGAAACCGTCGGCTCGACGAATCGACAATCTCGGTCGCGCACGCGTGACAGATCGCGGCGTCGGGTGCGATCTGAGTGCGCACTGCGCCCGCCTCGCTCGCGACGATCCGGAACTCGGGTGCGAGCTCGCCGGCGTAGGCTCGCGTCTCGACCGCATCGACTCGGGCGAGCGGCGGCGGCTCCGACTCGAGCCGCGCTAGAAACGCAGCGAGCGTGCCCGCTGCTCCGCCGGCGCGAATCAATACGCCTTCGCCGTCGTTGAGCACCTCGCCGGTCACGCCGAGCTCGCGCGCTAGCTTCCACACGGTCGGCCGAAACCCGACGCCCTGCACTCGCCCGCGCACGCGGATTTCGAGGCCATCGCCGCTCACGCCGACTCCCACGACATCACGCAATTCTTACCACTGTCGGCGCGGATCGCGGCTGGCTACTGCGAGCGATCGCGCGCGAGCCGCCAGGCGCGCCATGCTAGCAGGACGCTAAGCGCGACAAACCCGAGGCCAATGACCGCGCCGTAAACGCCGCCACTTCTGCGGTGCAAGTTGTGCTGCGCCTCGTCGATGATCCGGTCGGTATCGAGCTCCCCAGTGCCCCACATGACGTAGACGACGACGAGGCCGACGACGAGGCTCGCGACCGCACCGATCACATACAGCCAGAGCTCTCGCCGTTGACGCGCGGCGTGAAACGCTTCGGCCGGGTCGCGCACCATGGCAGCAGATACTAACCCTACGGCGTTCCTGCCGCAGTCGCCGACTTGAGCGCCGACACGCCGCGGGTCTCGAACAAGTTCGAGACGACGCCTTCGATACAATCGGCGAGCGCGGTATCGTCTCTGCCTTCGACCGTCGCATCTCCGCTCAGCACGGCGACCATCTGCTGGCTCGGCAGCGCGATGATCGCGACGCCAACGCCGCATGCCAAACCCTCGGTCTGCTCGACCTTCTTGAGGCTGACGTGGACCTCGTAGGCCGCAGTGCCGGCTGCCGCCGACAGCACGCCGAGATGATGCTCCGACGATGCCTTGACCATCGCCTCGCGACCGCCGCTCGTCGAGTCTTCGTACGACAGCGTCACGCCGTGCGCCGCGGCTTCGACTGCGACAGGCTGCGGCGAAGTCGCCGGTTTCGACGCACCGCACGCTACGCACAGGACGACGACAGCGCTGCGCATCATGAACAGCAAGCGTACGCTCGCGTCATGACCTGGTCATCCCCGTTCACCAGCCATCGCTCCGTGCAAGTCGGCGCGGTCGACACTCATGTCGCGGAATGCGGCGAAGGCGCTCCGGTCTTGCTGCTGCACGGCAATCCCGACACCCATTCGGTGTGGAGCTCGACCGTCGCTCTCCTGCCCGGTTATCGCTGCCTCGCTCCCGACCTGCCGGGGTTCGGAGCATCGCGCGCACCGGCCAACTTCGATCTGTCGCTCGATAACCAAGGCGAGTTCGTGCGCGGTGTCGCCGCGGCACTCGCGCTCGATCGCTTCCACCTCGTCGTTCACGACGTCGGCGGCGCGTTCGGCCTCGCGTTTGCGACGGAGCATCCCGAACGGTTGTTATCGCTGACCACGTTCAACACCCTGTTCTTCCCCGACTTGCACTGGCACTTCTGGGCGCGCGTGTGGCGGACGCGCGTGCTCGGCGAGATCTCACTCGCGGTCATGAACCGAGCGCTGTTCGCGCGCGAGCTGAAGCGCGGATCGCCGAACATGCCGCGCGAGTACGCCGATCATGCTTACGGCGAGCTCACGCCCGCGATGAAGAAGATGGTGCTGCGTTGGTATCGCGCGATGGATCCGGAAGTCTGGACCGGATGGGACACGCGGTTCCTCGCCGCGACCGCAACCATCCCGAAGCTGACCCTGTGGGGCGACCTCGATCCGTTCTTGCCATCGAGCTTTGCCGACCGGTTCGGCGGCGAGACGAAGCACGTCGCGGATTGTGGCCACTGGCTCATGTTGGAACGGCCGGAGCTCGCAGCGACCGCGATGCGCGCATTGTTCGACCGCTAGTGACAGCTCGCGATCTCGTACAGCGTCTGTGGCCCGCTATCGACCTGGGCGCCGAACAGGATCAGTGTCCGACGCGCGTCGGACTCGAGGATCGGCGAGCTCACTCCGAACGATCCGGTGAATGGCACGCTCAGGATCATGTCGTTCGATGCGACCGCGAGCGACGCGTCGAGATGAATCCGGCGCAGCACGATCGGGCCGGTTGTATCCAACGTGACTAGGTCCCAGCCATCGCCAGTCCAACCCACGTCGAAGATCGCACCGACCGACAGCGGCACCAGCGTGATGCCAGTGTCGTCGATCGCATAGACGTTCGCGAAGTTGGCATCGCGATTGAGCAGCAGCACGCGGTGGCCATCGCTCGCCATCGTGCCGAGCTGGCCTCCGGTCGCGCTGACCGCTACGGCGTCGAGCGCTGCCGGCGGCGCCGGGGTCGAGAGCTCGAGCGTGCCGTCGCGATACCACGCGACCACGTTCGCGTTGTTGCGCCGCGAGATGCCAACCGGAACTTCGAGTGTTCCCATCCCCGGCGCCGAGGTGCTCGCGAGCTCGACTCCTTCTGCATCGGTCGTCACGAACGTGTACTCTGAAAATCCACTCGCGACCGCGAACCCTTGGCCGTCCCAAGAGACCTGATCGTAACCACCGGCACCGACGTCGAGCGCCGGCCCGGTCATCAGCGTATCGCCGGCGGGCGACGCAAACACCAGGTTTGTACCAGCGAGGTACACGAGGTTCTCGCCGGTCCACGCGACCGTCTCCTGCGTCGTCTGGCTGCTTTGCGGGCCCGGCGCGCTCGCCGTGATCGAGCCGCTGTCGTCGATGCGATAGAACGCCGAGGACGACGCAGTCGCCCAACCCACGCCTTCAGAGACCAACCACGGTTGGACGCCGATGTTCGTCGCGCTCACCGAAAACGGCGCGCACGGACAGCCCTCGTCGATCAGGCCGTCGCAATCGTCGTCGATGCCGTTGCAGACTTCTGCGCTGCACATCGCGGTCGGACCGTCGCCGGTCGAGCCGTCGCGGTGATCAGCGAAGTCGATGCGGCCGCAGCCGCCCAGCAGTACCGCCAAGATGGCGACGCGCATCCCAACATCGTACGTCCGCCGCGACAGATCGTTACTCCAATCCATGCGTAGATACGGGGATGAACCCTCGTTGGCCCAGTCTGGGTGTCGTGTTTGCGCTCGTCGCTTGTCAGCAGGCCAAGCCGACGACCGGCGCGACGGTCGCCCCGACCACGGGCGCTGGCGAAGTCGGCCACGAACGCGGCGATTGTCGCCCGGACAAGACGTGCGAGCCGAATCTGTTGTGCCTGTCGAACCTATGCGTGCGCCCGCCCGCGGCTGACTGCGCGCCGATCGCCGAACAGCTCGCCTCGTTCGAGCTCGGCAACTACGCCGAGCCTGAAGCGCGCGCCCCCGTGGTCGCGAAGTACAAGACGCAGTGCGAGACCTTGATGGTCAGCAAGGAAGAAGCCACCTGCTTGGCCGAAGCGCACGACAAGTGGGCCGCAGCGCAGTGCGTGCCGCGCCTGTTTCCAGATCTCGCATCGACTACCGACACCGGCCAATGCGAAGCGGTCTCGCAAAAGATCTCGGCGGCGCTCAACAAGCAAACGAACTACGGCAACAACCCGCAGATGAAGGGTTGGCTCGACACGACGATTCGCGTGGTCAAGGAATCTTGCCTACAAGACCACTGGCCCGATGCGCTCAAGCACTGCGTGCTCGCGACGAACATGCCCGATAACCCGATGGCGTTTCAGGGCTGCGAGAAAGACATGCCGCCCGAGCTGAACCAAAAGGTCCAACAGCGGATGACCGAGGCGATGCAAGCCTGGTCCGCGCACCAAAACGGCGGCGGCTAAGGGCAATGCCGCTCACTTAGTGGCCTTGGTCGTCGACGGGCGTTTCCGGTCGTAGTTG
>CAZDGY010000133.1:0-10387 GCA_964504685.1 uncultured Kofleriaceae bacterium
AGCTCGGCGCCAAATCGATCGCAACGGTGTGGGGCATCTTCCCGGTGCTCCACATCTCGCACGGCATCGGCTTCGCAGCCGGCCTGTGGCAATACCTCCGCCACCCGGACTGGCCCCAAGACCCCGAGCGTCTGCCGCCGCGCAAAGCCGTCCTGCGCGCCGTGTAATGGTGACGCTGTCGCTTTTGTCAACTTGCGCGATCTCGCCACTGCGCTAACACCCTGCAACGACTAAAGAGTCGCGGGGACGGTGTCGCTATTGTCAACTTGCCGCTAGCTGAGGACGTGCGCGCGTCCGCCTTCGATCGCGATCAGCTCGCGCGCTTGGGCTAGCTGGACGCCGCGGTTGACCCGCTCGGTGACTCGCGAATCCATGCGCGCGTAGCCGAGCAGTCGTGCGGCGTCGCGCACGAGGTCGGCACTCGAGATGCCGCCCGCGCGCTCGACGACGACGCGCGCCGCGGCGGCGAGCTCGGACAGCGGAATCTCGGCGATGTCGCGCCGCGTGCCGGGCGCGCTACTCGCGACGCGAACACCGGGCAACGCCGCCGGATCCTGGTCGACGCGCCACACGACGCCCTGCTCGTCACCAAGTCGGCCGCGACCGGTGATCGCGGTCTTCACCTGCGCGGCGACCTCGGGCGTCATGCGACCGACGCCGAAGTACGCACCGACCCGACGCGTCAACAGATCCACGTGCATCGGCGCTTCGGCGGCGAGCACCTGCTCGACGACCTTGCCCAGCTCGGCACCGTGGCGCGCCGCGAACATGTCGTCGGGCGCGCGCCGGCCCGCTGGGATCGCCGCGGCAACGTACGGCGCGATCGCGATCGCACCGCGCGCGAGCCGCATCGGCGCGGTCTGCGCGTTGTCGAGTGGCAGCGGCACCGGCGCCGGGCCGGAGCCCGACGCGAGCTCGACCGCAACCGCGGTCGGACGAGAACCGCGCGCAGGCACCGTGCCGCGTGCGAAGCGCGGAGCCGCGGTGGGCCCAGACGCGACCCGCTTCTGGCGCAGCGCCGCGATCGCGGCGACGATCGCACCGTGCGCGCGTTGGATCTCGCGCTCGGAGTCATGCCACCAGTCGAACGCCCAGATCCGGTGCGTGCGCCAACCGAGCTGCGCGAGCTGTTGAGCGCGCAACCGATCGCGATCGCGCGCCGAGCCGGCCGACGCGTACGCCTCGCCGTCGTGCTCGATCGCGAGCACGAACCGCGAATCGTCGTCCGGATCGACGACGGCAAGATCGAGCTTGTACGGCCCGATGCCGACGCGATGGCGCAGCGTCCAGCCGCGGTCCATCAGGGCGCGCGCGATCGCTGCGGTGATCGGGCTGGCCGGTGCTGCACCGGCCGAGCACGCGATGCCTCCGCCGGCGCGTGCGAACCGCAACAGCTCGGCGAGCTCGCGGTGCGCGGCGGCGTCGCCGAGCGCATCGCCGAGCTCGTCGCTCAGGGCCTCCGGATCGTGCGGCGAGACGACGACGAGCTGATCGCGCGCCCGCGTGATCGCGACGTTCAGCCAGCTCTCACCTTGCGGCATCGCGAGCGCGTCGAACGGCCCGTACGCCGCGAGCACGATGACATCGCGCTCGTCGCCCATCATTCGGTCTGGGGTCGCGACCAACACGTGCTCGACGCGCGCCGCCTCGAGCTTGGCTTCTAGCTCGGCGCGAACCTCGGCAGACAACGCCACGATCGCGACCGATCGGCCGCGCCGCACCGCTTCGCCGATCGCGGCATCGCTCGTTCCGTCGCGCCAGCTGACGCCACGCTCGCTCGTCCGCTGCGCGGTCGGCAGCAGCTGGATACGACCTGCGTACGTGCGCGTCGCGGGCAGCGCGAACAGGTCCTCGTGTCGGCTGCGATAGTGCGCGCCGAGCGCGAGCACTGGGAGCCCGGCTGCAAGCGCGTCGGCGTACAGCCCGGTGCCGCGCAGCGGCGAGAGCTGACGATCGTCACCGACCACGACCACCGCGGTCGCGCGCGCGAGCGCTCCGAGCGCCGCCCCGGTCGGCAACCGCGACGCCTCGTCGAAGATCACGACGTCGAACGCCGGCCGTGCTTGATCGAGATGGGCAGCCACCGCCGCTGGCGTCGCGAGCACACAGGTCGCGGTGCGAGCGCCCGCCAACGCGCGTGCGCGACCGAGCGCGAGCGTACTGCGTTCGAGCTCGCCGAACGATGTGATCCGCGCGTGGTGCGTGCCACCGTCGAACTGAGCGAGCGCCGGCCACCGGGTGAGCTCGCTATCGGCCCACCCGAGCAGCGTCGCGCGCTCCCACGTCCCGGCGAGCTCGGCCGCGGCCACATCACCGCGATCGATCGCTGCGATCGCCGCGTGAATGCTCGCATCGACCGCCGCGCGGCGGGCGAGCTGGTAACGCACCCAATCGGCGAGCGCAGCCGCCGCCGGCGTCAACAGCTCGAGCTGGTCGCGCAGCTGCACGAGATGTTCGGCGCCGGAGCCGAGCGCGGATTCCGCAATTCCGGTCGCGGTCGCGAGCGCGGCGTGAGCTGCGCGCCAACGCGCGGTCGCAGTCGCGAGCGTCGCGAACGATCTGAGCTCGCTGCCGGTTTCGCCCGGCGTCGCGGCGACCTGCGCGACCAACGCGCGCCACGCCGCTTGTCTCGCGGTCTCGCCGCCGTGGACGGTGACTTGGTCGAACGCGCGCCGCAGCTCGCCGGCCCACGTGACGGCGGCTTCGAGGCTCGCGAGTGGCGCCGCGAGCAGATCGGCGGACACCAGGTCGCCGAACCAACGCCGCGCCGGCTCGGACGCCGCGAGCAGCGCGGCACGACACGCGCGCTCCGCGATCACGGCTTCGAGCGCGGTGACCATCGCGTCGTCGCTCTCGAGCTGACCGGCGGCGCGAACCTGCGCCCGCGCGGCGCGCAGCGCGACGTAGCGCAACGGCGCGGCGCTGTGCGACCAGCGGCGGAGTTGTGTCCACAACGCGGGCGCGTCGAGCGTCTCGCAAGCGGCGACATCGCCGAACGTCGACTCGACCTCGGTCACGAGCGCGCGATGACGAGTGGCGATCGCGAGAAATGCGGTCGGATCGCGCGGCACGTCGAGCGCGCCCACGCCACGGGCGCGAATCAGCGCGATCTTCTCGTCGAGATCGTCCTTCGCGTTGCGCACCGTCGTCAGCAATTCGGCGCCGGGCCGCGCCGACACTGCGGCAAGCCGGGCGAGCTCGCCGAGCGCGACGAGCTGGTCAGGCGTGCGCGAGATCAGGCCGGGCACGAGCGCGGCGACGTCGGCGAGTGCCGCGGCGAGCTCGTCGACCGCTGTGCGCGCTTCGCCCAGCGCGGCGGCGGCGGTCGTGACGCACGCATCGGCATCGGCGTTCAAGCGATCGATGTTCGCGGCCCGCCAGGGGTGAGTCGCGATCGGCTCGACCGCCGCGGCTGCGCTGGCGAGCTCGGTGACGGCGCGCTTGCGCCGGTCGAACGTGTGGCGGTCGAGTGACGGCGCGTCGGCCTCGGCGAGGGCCGCACACGGCGCGGGGCGCAGCTCGACGAGCCGACCGAGCGCGGCGTGCATCGACATGCCGAAGCCGCCGACCGCGTGTAGGGCGTGCGCGTAGTCGTCGAGTGCGGCGCGAACTTCTCCGAGCCGAGCCGGATCGCGCGGACCGCGCGGTGGCTGGGTCGGGCGGACCACCCGTGCAAGCGCGGCGGTCGGCGCGGCATCTCCATCGAGCAACACGCAGAGGTCGCCGAGCCCGATCCCGGCGAGACGTTCGCGCACGACCTCGAGCGCGAGCGTGCGATCGCTCACGACGAGAGCGGTCTTGCCGAGCCCCGCGCAGTGCGCGATCGCGTTCGCGATCGTCTGCGACTTGCCGCTGCCCGGCGGGCCCGCGAGCACGAAGCTCTCGCCGGCACCGATCGCGGCGATCGCGGCGATCTGACTCGCGTCGGCGTCGAGCGGCGCGGACACGCCATCGAGCTCGGTTGGCGCGAGCGCCGGCGGGGTTGCGTCGCCGCACAGCCAGGCGATCGGAGCGCGCTCGAGCGCAGCGTCACCGAGTCCATCGAGGTCGCGCCGCAGATCGTGAGCGGCGAACGACAGCGCGACCAGTCGCGCAGCGCGATCGAGCGTCCAGCCTGGCTGGGTCTCGGCGAGCGCGGCGGCGGCATCGAGCATCGTCGCGAGATCGCTGTCGGCGGCGAGCACGTGACCTCGTTCGGCGAGCGCGTCGACGAGCGGCTGATTGACTCGCGGCAACGCGCCGGTCGCCGCGACGAGCCGCAAGCCGCCAGGCGCGCGTTGCAGCTCGACCGGCATCAGCCACAGCGGCGCGACTGCCCCACCCTCCCAGGCGAGCAACCCGGCGGCGAGCCACAAGCCGTGACTGCCTTCGGCGCGCGCATCGTCGCCAGCGCGGCGCAACATGCGCAGCTCGCGAGCGAGGTCATCCGCAGGCATCTCGATTCGCAATCGCCCGACCTCGAGCGCGCCGACCTCGCCGGCTTCGACGACGTAGCCCGAGCCCGCCGCGAGCGCGAACGAGATCCGGATCGGATCGACGCCGGCCAGCGCGAGTCCGTGGTCGCGGAGCTCGATCAGCGAGTCGGTGGCAGGGTCGAGGAGTGACTGGGTCCAGGTAGCGATGCGCGCGCGCGCTGCAGGGGTCACCGCCCCAATCTGATCCTATGGCCGCGTAGCTCCAAGAATTTGGCGGTCGCCGAGGAGATCTCGGTTGACGCCCGAGCGAGGTCGTGTAATTTATACACTATGACTAGCCACC
Organism: uncultured Kofleriaceae bacterium; assembly: GCA_964504685.1. Taxonomy (GTDB): domain Bacteria; phylum Myxococcota_A; class Polyangia; order Haliangiales; family Haliangiaceae; genus JABFXX01. Next base: position 4,759 of record CAZDGY010000133.1, read on the forward strand.
CCGATCGGATCCGCGGCGCACTCCTGGGGCTCGCGGTCGGCGACGCGCTCGGCACGACCTACGAGTTCGAGCGCAACGGCGTCCAGCCTACGTACCCCGCCCTCGCGATCGGCCCGGCGACCGACGTGACCGGTGGCGGTCCCTTCGACCTACCGGAGGGCGGAGTCACCGACGACACCCAGATGGCGGTGTGCCTGGCGCGCAGCCTCACCGATCGCGGGGCGATCGATGTCGACGATCTCGGCCGGCGTTATGTCGCGTGGAGTGCTCACGCGTTCGATATTGGCAACCAGACCTCGGCCGCGCTACGCCGGATCGCGGCGGGCATTCCGGCACGCGCCGCGGGGCTCGACGTCTGGCGCGCGAGCCCGGCCGACCATCGCCCGGCCGGCAACGGCTCCTTGATGCGCACCGCGCCGATCGGGGTGGCTTACGCCGCGCGCGAGCGGATCGAGCTGATCGACGCCGCGCTCGCCGACTCGCTGATCACCCACGCAGATCCGCGCTGCGCGATCGCGTGTGCCGCCTTCGACTGCGCGATCGCCACCGCGCTCGGTCACGCCGATGCCGCGACCCGGGCCGCCGCGATGTACGAAGCCGCTCGCGCCGCGGTGCCGATCGCGACCGAACGACTACGCGCGATGTGGGACGGCGACGACCGCGCCGAGCTCTCGGGGGACGCGATCGCGGCCGACCTCGAGCTCGCGCACAGCGACGATCCGCTGCCCGCCGGCCAGGGCGTGCACCTCTACGGCACCGCCGGCTTCGTGCGGGTCGCGTTCCGGCTCGCGTTCTGGCACCTGCGGACCGCATCGTGGCGCGCCGCGCTCGTCGACGTGGCGAGCCGCGGCGGCGATGCCGATACGAACGCCGCGATCACCGGTGCGCTGCTCGGCGCGCGCGACGGCGCCTCCGCGATCCCGGCCGCCTGGCGCGAGCGCGTGCTCGCGGCGACCCTCCCCGGCCCAGCCGATTGGGCAGCCGATCACCATCCGCGATACTTGCTGTCACTCGCTGATACGCTCGCGCGGTGACCCTCGATCGCTGGGCGCTGTCCGCTGACATCGTGCACCTCAACCACGGGTCGTACGGCGGAGTCCCGCGCTCCGTGCTCGCCGCCGCAACCGGATGGCGAGCGCGACTCGAGGCCGCCCCGATGAAGTTCTACGTGCTCGAGTGGCAACCCGAGCTGGATCGCGCGCGCGCCGTGCTCGCTCAGTTTGTCCGGGCGCCGGACAGTCAGCTCGTGTTCGCACCGAACGCGACCACCGCGGTCGCGACCGTGCTCGCCAGCTTGCGCGACCGGCTCGCGACCGGCGACGAGCTGCTGACGACGAGCCATGCCTATCGCGCGGTCAAGAACCAGCTCGATCGCGTCGCCGCTGCGACCGGCGCGCGCGTCGTCGTCGCTCCGATCGCGCTGCCGTATGAGCCGGATCAAACCGCCGCTGCGATCCTCGGGGCCGCGACCCCTCGCACGAAGCTCGCGGTGCTCGATCACATCACGTCGCCAACCGCGCTACGGCTACCGATCGAGCAGCTCGCGCCGGCGCTCGCGGCGCGCGGCATCGCGGTGCTGATCGACGGCGCGCACGCTCCTGGCCAGATCGAGCTCGACGTCGGCGCGCTGCTCGCGAGCGGCGTCAGCTGGTACGCCGGCAACAACCACAAGTGGCTGTGCGCGCCGAAAGCGAGCGGCTTCCTCGTCGCGGCCGCGCCGGTCGCGCCGATCGTGACATCGCACGGCGCGAGCCCCGGGTACGGGCCAGCCAACCGATTGCACGCCGAGCTCGATTGGGCCGGCACGCACGACCCGTGCGTTCACCTCACCGTGCCGACCGCACTCGCGAGCGTCGTCGAGCTCGGCGGAAGCTGGTCGAACGTGATGGCGCGCAATCATGCGACCGCGCTCGAGCTGCGCGACCGCTTGATCGACGGACTCGGTGGCACGCCGCATCGCTATCGCCTCGCCGCCGATGCGTCGACCGGTGCGATGGCAGCGATCGAGATCGCTGTCCCCACGGGCGTGACGCCGTTCGCGCTGCAACGCGCGCTGCTCGAGGACGGCTGGGAGGTTGCGATCGTGGACTTCGCCGCCGGACCGCTCGTCCGCATCAGTAGTCACCTCTATAACGATGCTACGCAGGGCGACCTACTTGCGCGAGAGTTGCATCGCCGCGGGGTTCGGCTACGCGCTGCGGTTCGATGACACCGCGGTGCGTCTCTGCGATCACCTTGTCGATCTCGGCACCGAACAGCAATGCGATGTTCGACAACCATAGCCAGGTGAGCAATGCGATGCCGCTACCGAGCGTGCCGTAGGTCGAGGAGTAGCTCGCAAACTCGGTCAGGTAGAAACCGAACAGCCAGCTGATCCCGAGCCACAACACGACGCCGACGACGACGCCCGGCGAGAACACGCGCAACGGAGCGCGCCGATTCGGCAGGATCTTGTACGTGAGCGCCCACAGCACCATCACGACGAGTCCAGCGCCGACCCACCTCGCGATGCTCCAGCCGAGATCGAACGCCGCGCCAAGCCCGAAGCGATCGGCGATGAAATGTCCGACCGCCGGACCGACGACGAGCAAGCCGAGCGCGACGAGCAACAGCACGGCGAGCCCGAGCGTCGCGCCGATCGCGATCAGCTGGCGTCGCCACCACGACCGGCGCTCTTGCACGTCGAACACGCGGTCGAGTCGCAACATCAACGCGGACGCGCCGCGAGACGCGCCCCACAGCGCGAATGCGGCAGTGCCGACCGCGAACCCCGGCCGCGCGTGCTCGATCAGCGCCTGGACCTGCGTCCAGATCAGCGCGCGCGCCGACGCCGGCGCCGCTTCGAGCGCGAGCCGCGCACCGTCGTCGATCGTCTCGGCCGGCAACACGAGCAAGCCGAGCGTGACCACGAACAACAGCATCGGGAACACCGACAGCACGGCGTAGTACGCCATCATCGCGCCGGAGTCATCGATGCCGTCCTCGATCGATCGCTCACCGAGGCGACGGAGAAACCGAATTGGGTGCGCCATGACCCGAGCAGGTGCAACTGGCGCACCACGAGCGCCTGCGCGCACGTGCGGCGGCGCTCAGGGGGTTCGCAGGCCGCGGACTTTGAAGATCTGCACGGCCTGCTCGCGACCTTTGACGTGAATCTCGCCGAACGCTTCGCCTTCGATCACGCCCTTCGCGAGCTCGTACGTCGCCTCGGAAATCAAGATGTCGGTGGCGAGCTCCTTCGTCTTGCTCTCGAGCCGAGACGCGAGGTTCACCGCATCGCCGATCACGGTGTACTCCATCCGCTTCGCGCTGCCGATGTTGCCGGCGACGACCTCGCCGGTGTGCAGCCCGATCCCGAAGCGGAGCGTGGGCAGACCGCGCGGTGCGAGCCGCTCGTTGAGCTTCGCCAGCGCAGCGCGCATCGCCACTGCGGCGCGAGTCGCGTGGATCGCATCGTCGCGGCGCGATACCGGCGCACCGAACACCGCCATGATGTTGTCGCCGATGTATTTGTCGACGACGCCGCCTTCGGCGATCACGCAATCGACCATCTCGGTGAAATACTCGTTGAGCAGGCCGACGATCTCCTGCGCGTTGCGCTTCTCGGACAGCGAGGTGAAGTCGCGCAGGTCGCAGAACAGGATCGTGACCTCGAGCGTCTTGCCGCCGAGCTCGACCTCGCCCGCGAGCAGGTGGGCGACGACCGCTTCGGTCATGTACTTGCCCATCGTCGTGCGGAGCTTGTCGCGCTCTTGCAGGCCGACGACCATCGCGTTGAACCCCTCGGCGAGGTCTTCGAGCTCGTCGCCGGTCTTGACGACGTCGACCTTCACGTACTCTTGTTGCTCGAGCTTGCTCATCGCGTGATTGACTCGCGATAACGCGCGCGACATTCGCGAGGCGAGCCTCCAGCCGAACGCGATCGACAGCAGCGTCGTCGCGCTGAGGATCGCGAGCGCGAACAGCGTGTGGTTGCGCACGATCGTCTTGATGTCGCTGACGTCGAGCGCTGCGGTGAATTGCAGCGTGGTGTCGCCCTTCGGCATGCGCGGCGGGCTGAAGCTCGCCACCGCCCACGTCTCGCCGCGCGCCGACACGATCGCGCCTTCGGCGGTCGCATCGCCGAGGTGATGTTTCGGAAACTTCTCGGTCGCGTAGCTCAACTTGCCGCTCTGCTGGAGCGCGAGCTCGAGCCCGAGCTTCTTTCTAACGTTCGTGAAGTAAGCGTCGTCGAGCGGCAGACACACGAGCACCGAACCCGCGGCGCCGACCGCACGCACCACGCCGACCGCCGGAGGCTTTGTCGGATCAGCCTCGCAGCCGTGCGGCATCACCGCGCGGTGTCCGACCGGCATCGCCGGCAGCGTCGGCTGCGGATGATCGCAACCGACCGACGCGACGACCGCCCCGCTGACGTCGTAGAACACGATGTCGATGTCCGGATAGGCCTCGTGAAACGGCTCGGACAACCGAACTAGCGTGGCCGTATCTTTCGCGAGCAGCGCCGGCTCGGTCGGCCCGAGCTCTGACAGCGCGCGCGACGTCACGCGCAGGTCGAGCATGTCGTCGGCGAGCTCTTCGTCGAAGCCGTGAATCGCTTCGGGTACGCGGTCATCGACTTCGTCGACGAGCTGGCGGTGCATCAGATACGACAGCACCGGGATCACGACGAGCGCCGCGAGCGCCGAGAACGCGACCAGCGCGGTCAGCTTGCGGCGAACCGTGCCGAGCAGCACGCGCTAGATCTTCTTGTTTCGACGCTGCTGGAAGCTGTACGGACGATGCGACGACGTGCCCTTGTCGCCGCCATCGCCGTCACCTTCGACCGGCGTCCCCGCGAGCGCCTCTTCGGCGCCCGGGCGGAACTTGATCGACGACAACGGGCTCTCGGCGACGAGCACCTGGTTCTGCCGACCGAGCACGGTCTCGGTGCCTTCGAGCTTGTCGATATCATCGAGGATGTCGTCGACCGTCGCGTAGCGCTCGCCGCGCGAGTCGCGCGTCATGCGATCGAAGATGTCGTCGACGCCGCGCGGCATCGACGGGTTGATCTGCGACGGCATCGGCGAGCGCCGGCCCGGCAGCTTCCGCGTCAGCAGCTCGTAGAAGATGATGCCGAGCGCGTAGATGTCGCCCTGCGGGCCCGAGATCAGCGGATCGGTGTAGAGCTCGGGCGCCATGTACGCGACGTTGCCCATCCCGACGTAGACCTGGCGGATCACCGCGTGATCGCGCTCGACGATCCGCGAGAACCCGAAGTCCGAGACCTTGACGTTGCCGTAGCCGTCGATCAGCAGCTGCTCGGGCTTGAGGCCGCGGTGATAGACGCGCTGCGTGTGCGCGGCGCGCAGCGCGTGCAGCGTCTGCAGCAGGTACTTGAACACGAGCTCGACCGGGATGTCCTCGGCGTCGTTGATCAGCCGGCGCGCCGAGCCGTTGGGCGCGAGCTCGGTGACGACGTTCGGATACTCGACCCAGATGTTGACGTCGTGGATCGGCAGGATGTTCGGGTGCGCGAGGTTTCCCCACGCGCGCACGACATCGGTGAACCGCCGCACGATCTCGTTGCGCTGGTCCTCGCTGAAGAACCCGAACAGATCGCGGATCTCCTTGAGCGCGACCTCGCGAT
>CAZDGY010000134.1:0-10383 GCA_964504685.1 uncultured Kofleriaceae bacterium
GCCTGGAACCTTGCAGATCGGTACGACTTGAGCTGGCCGGTACTGGAGGTTCATGGTCTGCGCCTCGGCCATCGAGCGATCGAGATGCAGCCGTTCCGTCTGGCAGCACGGGTTGTCGACATCGAGGTCGATCGGGTCGGCCGTGGCGAACGTGAAATGGTCGCCGTCGATCGGTTGCCACGTGCCGCCGGGCTCGCGAAACCTGCCGCCCTTTGGGTAGACGGTGACAGTAAAGGTCACTGGGGTGGGCTGCTGCGTCGACGCGTCGTCCGTCGCGATGGCCGCATCGACAGTCGGTGACGTGGTGCGCCCCCCGTCCCCACGCGGCATTACGACAGCGACTTGCGTCGCATCGATCGCGGACGCAACCGCCGCATCGATCGGCGGCGGCGCCTTGTCGTCGTGTGCGACTTGCGTGACCGGGCCATGCGTCGCGACCGGATGCGGGCCGACGATGTCGGGCCCCGGCTCGGGCGGCCCGGGCGCGAGCAAGCGCTGGACGCCGAACACCGCGCCGCCGACCGCGACGACTGCGAGCGCGGCGAAGCTCACCGAACGCAACCGACGCCGGCGATTGATGCCGTCGAGCAGCGCGAGCACCTTCGCGTTCTCGGGATCGATAGTCAGTACGCGATCGAAGACGTCGAGCGCGCCTTGCCGGTCGTCCGCCTCGAGTAGCTCCTTGCCGCGCCGCGCGAGGTGATCGACGAGCCGCTCGCGCAGCGCTTGCTCGTAGGCGCCTGGCGCCTTGAAGTAGCGGCACAGCTCGCCGGCGATCTTGTCCGACGCGAGCCCGGACTCGTCGAGGTACTTCTCGATCGCGTTCACCATCTCGCCGATCGCCGGAAAGCGATCGCTCGGTTGTGCCGCCATCGCGCGCAAGATGATCTTGCCCAGCCGATTGCCGATGCGAGGATTTGCGACGCGCGGATCGACGAACTTGCACTCGGCGATCCGCTTCAGCACTTCGTGCGGGTTCTTGCCCTCGAACGGCAGCTTGCCGACGCACAGCTGGTACAGCACGATGCCCGCCGCGAACACGTCGGTACGGAAATCGAGCGGCCGACCCTCGACGTGCTCGGGCGCCATGTACGCCGGCGAGCCCAGCAGCTGCCCGGTGACGGTGAGCCGCTCGAGGTCGACCATGTGCGAGATGCCGAAGTCCATCAGCTTCACGACCCCGTCGCTGCGGATCATGATGTTCTCGGGCTTGATGTCGCGATGCAGGATGCCGACCGCGTGCGCGTGGGCGAGCGCGCGACACACCTGCATGATCACCATCGCCCCGACCTCGGGGAACGCGATCGGCCGTTCGGTGATGAACTGCTTGAGCGTCTGGCCGTCGATGAACTCGGTGACGATGTAGCTCTCTTCGTCGGTCTTCGACGAGTAGTCGAAGATCTCGAGGATGTTCTCGTGCCGCAGCTTCGCGACCGCCTGGGCCTCGCGGGCAAACCGATCGCGCGCCTCTTGGTAGTCGGCGAGGTGCTTGTGCAGGATCTTGATCGCGACCGTGCGCTTCAGCGTGCGATCGAGCCCGCGATACACGATCGCCATCCCGCCTTGGCCGACTCGCTCCAAGAGCTCGTACTTGTCGAGGACCTGTCCGACCTGGATCACGCTTGCTCTGCCATGACACTGATGTCAGGCGCTCTCCCCACGTTCATAGGACCCGCCGAGCGGCCGATAAGGTTGTCTAACCCCACAAGGCTACGCTCGTTATCGCAGGTTCAGCAAGCCGGGAGCGTTACCGCTGTCTGACAGCCGCTTCATGCCTGGAACCGCCGCGATCGCTCGGTTTCCGCCGATCGCCCGGTTGACGACCGCGGGCCCGATCGCGTATTCGATCGGCCTCCCAGGCACGTAGCTCAGTGGGAGAGCACTACCTTGACACGGTAGGGGTCGGGAGTTCAATCCTCCCCGTGCCTACGACCCGACCGATGCCGTCCGAATCTCGGACGAGCGCCGGCCGTTTCGGCCATCCCGCGAGAGATCCGCGACGAGATCCGCGGCACGCGCGACGAGCTTCGCGGCACCCGCGCCGATTTGAGTGCGCGAATCGACGAGGCCTGGCCCCCCGCGCTGAGGGCCATTGCTGCGAGACTTGCGGCCGGGCGTGAGGTACAACCGCGGCCTGCCAAGGGCAGAGGAGACTTCCAAGTACATGCAGCAAGTGACCATGATCCCGGGTTCGGCACGATGAACGTTAGGCCGCCTGGAGGACGATTCGATCGCCGCCGGCCCGAGCAGGGCCTTCGCATCAATCACCGGATTCGCGTCCCCGAGGTTCGCGTCATCGCCGAGGAAGAGCAGCTCGGCGTGATGCAGACCCACGAAGCGCTGCGGCTCGCCGAAGAGCGCGGTCTCGACCTCGTCGAGATCTCGCCTCGCGCGTTTCCGCCGGTGTGCCGGATCATGGACTACGGCAAGTACAAGTACGAGGAAGCGAAGAAGAAGCAGCAGGCTCGCAAGCGCGCTTCGACGGTCGAGACCAAGGAAATCAAGTTCCGTCCGAAGACCGAAGAACACGACATGGCCTTCAAGGTGAAGCATGTCCGGCGCTTCCTCGAGGGCGGCAACAAGGTCCGGCTCGCGGTCGTGTTCCGCGGTCGCGAGATCACGCATCCGCAGACCGGCATGAACGTGCTCAATCGCGTCGTCGACATGTGCGCGGACATCGCGACGGTTGAAGCGACGCCGAACATGGAAGGTCGGCGCATGATCATGGTGATCGCGCCGAAGCCGGGCGTCGTGCGCAAGGCGCAGGAAGCCAAGAAGGCTCAGCTCGCCGCGCAGATCGCCGCGGAAGCTGCAAAGAAGAACGCGACGCCGGGCGCCAAGCCGGCACCGCATGCACCGCCGGTTGAAGACGACGACGATGATGATCTGTCCGAGGAGGACATCAACGCCGATGTTGATGACTCGGATGACGACTCGGATGACGCGGACGGCTCCGGTGGTACGTCGGGTGGCAAGCCGGCGTAGCTCTGGTTTACGCTTGGGTCCCAGAACCTGACGATCAGAAAGCAGCAGGGATTTAACGGGATGTCCCGTAGATCCCTGAATTGTCTATATGTTCGAGCTCGCCCGCGCGCAAACCTGCCCGGGCGGGTCGTCGGCTCCCCGCTCCCTGCTTTCTGATCGTTTGATTTCTTCTTCTGGGCTTGTCCCCGAGAGACGGCTAGGGCATAAGTGTCGGCCTCCTAGCCATGCCGAAGGTCAAGACTCACTCGGGCGCCAAGAAGCGGTTCAAGCGGACCGGCACCGGTAAATTCAAGTTCGCGCGCGTGTTCAAGCGCCACCTCTTGACCAACCGGAGCAAGAAGCGGAAACGCCAGCTCCGCAACGCGGCGATCGTCTCGCCCGCGCATCACCACCAGATCGAAGCGCTGCTGCCGTACTCGTAGAGGAAGACCATGCCCCGCGCAAAACGAGGATTCAAAGCCCGCCGCCGTCGCAACCGCCTGCTCAAGTGGGCGAGTGGCTTTCGCGGCAAGCGTTCGAGCTGCCATGCGATCGCGAACGAAGCCGTTCAGCACGCGTGGCTCCACATGTACCGCTCGCGCAAGCAGCGGAAGCGCGACTTCCGCGCCCTGTGGATCCAGCGGATCAACGCGGCGTCGCGCGTGCTCGGCGTCAGCTACTCGAAGCTGATCGGCAAGCTCGGCACCCAGAACATCGAGCTCAACCGCAAGATGCTCGCCGAGATCGCGATCAGCGACCCGGTCGCGTTTAAGGCGATCGTCGCCGGATAGCCGCCGCGGTCACGTAACGTATGCTGACGGCGGCTCCCACGAGCCGTTTTTTTTGTTTGTGCAATCATGACTACCTCACCAGAGCTGATCGCTAACCTCGAGCACCTCGGCGACGAGTTTCACAGCGTGATCGCTCCGCTCGGCGACGAGCATGCGATCCGCGCAGCGCAGGCGCAGTTCCTCGGCAAGAAGGGGAAAGTCTCCGAGCTGATGAAGGAGCTCGGCAAGCTGCCGGCCGGCGATCGGCCCGCGGTCGGCGCCGCCGCGAACAAGGTCAAGCAGACGATCGAAGACCTCACCGCGCGTCGGCTCGGCGAGCTCGCGAACGTCGCAGCGCAAGCGGATCTAGCGCGCACGGTCGACGTCACGCTGCCGGCGCGCCCGACCGGCGAGGGCCATCTCCATTTGCTCACGCAAGTCCGGCTCGAAGCGATCGCGTTGTTCGCCGAGCTCGGGTTCGTCGTCGCCGATGGACCCCAGATCGAGACCGACTGGCACAACTTCGAGGCGCTCGGCATCCCGAAGGATCATCCCGCGCGCGACATGCAGGACACGTTCTTCATCGGCGAAGAGATCTTGCTGCGCTCGCACACTAGCCCGGTGCAGATCCGCACGATGCTGACCCAGAAGCCGCCGGTGCGGATCATCGCGCCCGGTCTGGTCTATCGCCGCGACGACGATCTGACGCACAGCCCGATGTTCACCCAGCTCGAAGGGCTCGCGGTCGACGAGGGCATCTCGTTCGGCGATCTCAAAGGCACGCTGCTCCACTTCGTCCAGCGGTTCTTCCGCGAGGATCTCAAGATCCGGCTGCGTCCGAGCTACTTCCAGTTCACCGAGCCATCGGCCGAGGTCGACATGCAGTGTCGGTTCTGCATGGGGTCGGGTTGCCGCGTGTGCTCGGGCACCGGCTGGGTCGAGATCGGTGGCAGCGGCATGGTCGATCCGGTCGTGTTCGGCCACGTCGGCATCGACGCCGAGAAGTACACCGGCTTCGCTTTCGGCATGGGCCTCGAGCGGATGGCGATGCTTCGCCACGGCGTCAATGACATCAAATACTACTACGAAGGCGACGTTCGCTTTCTCGAGCAATTCTAGATGAAGGTCTTGTGGAGCTGGCTGCTCGAGCTGTGCGACCTCGACACGATGCCGACGGTCGACGAAGGCGCGCGTGCGTTGACCCGCGGCGGCTGCGAGATCGAGACGGTCACGAACCTCGGCGCAGGGTTCAGCGGCGTCGTCGTCGCTGAAGTCGTCGCGAAGCGGCCGCACCCGCAAGCCGACAAGCTCACGCTGGTCGACGTCATCACCGAGCGCGGCGGTAGCGCCACGCAAGTGGTGTGCGGCGCCCCGAACGTGCCGGCACCTGGCCGCAAAGTCTTGTGGGCTCAGATCGGCGCGAAGCTACCCAACGGCCTGACGCTCGCCGCGAAGCCGGTCAAGGGCATCGATTCGCCCGGCATGTTGTGCGCCGAAGACGAGCTCGGGCTGTCCGAGGATCACGCGGGGATCGTCGTGTTGCCCGAGGACGATCGCACGCCGCTCGGTGCGACCGCGCAACAGGCGCTCGGGCTCGACGACCACGTGCTCGAGCTCAAGGCCGCTCCGAATCGCGGCGACGTGCTCGGCCGCCTCGGCGTCGCGCGCGAGCTGTGCGCGATGATCGGCGGCCGGATCGTGCCGCCCGACGCGGATATCGCGCCGTTCGAACGCGCGAGCGAGCTCGCGATCGATCTCGCGGTTGCCGATGGCGAAGCGTGTCCACGTTACGTGGCGCGGCTCGTCGATGTCACGGTCGGGCCTTCGCCGCGGCGGATCGCGCAGCGGTTGCGCGCGGTCGGCGTACGCTCGATCTCGAACATCGTCGACATCACGAACTACGTGTTGTTCGAGCTCGGCCAGCCGTTGCACGCGTTCGACGCCGCGACGCTGACCGCAACCGACGGCGCGCTCCATGTCGGCGTCTCGCCCGCGCTCGATGGCGAGAAGCTCGTCACGCTCGACGGCTCCGATCCGAAGCTGGTCGCCACCGATCTGGTGATTCGCGACGGTCTTCGCGGCGTCGCGCTCGCCGGCGTCATGGGCGGGCGAGAGACCGAAGTCTCGGCGACCACGACGCGGATCCTGCTCGAGAGCGCCACGTTCCGGCCGATCAGCGTGCGCAAGACCGCGCGCCGGCTCGGGCTGCAGTCCGAAGCGTCGCAGCGGTTCGAGCGCGGGGTCGATCCCGAGCTGAACGACTTCGCGTCGCGTCGCGCGGCGCGGCTCATGGCGGAGACCGGCTCGGGCGGCGTCTCGCCGGCCGCCGATCGTTATCTCGGCAAGCGCAACGTCGGCGCGATTCGCGTTCGGCTGCCCCGGGTTCGTTCGCTGACCGGCGTGCCGACCCTCGACGCCGCTGCTTCGACCGCGGCGTTGCACCGCCTCGAGTTCGCGGTGCGCGATGCCGACGGCGATGCCCTCGATGTCACGCCGCCGTCGGCGCGCGCCGACGTCACGCGCGAGGTCGACGTGATCGAAGAGATCCTGCGCGTCGCCGGTTACGATCAGGTCACGCCGACGCTGCCGAACATGCGGTCCGCCCAGCCACTACGCGAGCCGGTTCGCGCCGACCACGTTCGCGCCGCGCTCGCCGCCGCCGGCTCGTTCGAAGCGATCACGTACGCGTTCCAGTCGGTCGAGCGCCTCGTCGCGCTCGGGCTCGCCGCGACCGATCGCCGTGCGCAACCGATCGCGGTGCGCAACCCGATGTCCCCCGAGCAAGCGATCATGCGGACCTCGCTGCTGCCGAACCTGATCGCAGCGATCACGCGCAACCAGAGCTTCGGTCGCCCCGATGTCGCGTTGTTCGAGGTCGGCAGCGTGTTCTGGCGCCGCGGCGAGGCCGTCGGCGAGCGGCCGCCGACTCAGCTCGCCGACGAGCCGGAGTTCGCCGCTGGTGTGCTCGCCGGCCGCCGTCCGGCTCAGATCGGCGACGGCGCTCCTTACGACGCGTTCGACGCGAAGGCGCTCGCGTTGGTCGCGGCGCGCGCGGTCGCGGGCTCGCGCGCCGAGCGCATCGTCGTGCGCGCGACTCAGAGCGTGCCGTATCTCCATCCCGGCATCGCCGGCGAGCTCGTCTACGACGGCAACCCGATCGGTTGGTTCGGCGAGGTCCATCCCGACGTCCGGCGCAAGCTCGGAGTGACCGGCGCTGTGTTCGCGTTCGAAGTCGATCTCGACGCGCTGCCGCCGAGCCCGCCGGCGCAAATGCAGCCGATCGCGCGCTTCCCGGGCTCGGCGCGCGATGTCTCGCTGTTGCTCGCCGACGCGATTCCCGCTGCGCGCGTCATCACCGTGATCGAGGAGGCGCGCGAGCCGCTGGTCGCCAAGATCCGTCTGCTCGAGGATTATCGCGGCGACAAGATCGCAGCCGGCAACAAGAGCATGCTGTGGTCGATCACGTATCGCTCGCCCGAGCGCACGCTGACCGACCTCGAGGTCGACAAAGCTCATAGCGCGATCGTCGGCCGGTTGGTCGAGCAGCTGCCCGCGCACCAGCGGTGAGATCAGCTCGACGACGCGCTTAGCGCCGCCCTGGCCCGTAACTCGTGTCGTCGGTTGGCGCTACGTGCAGCGCCTTTCGGCCGTCCGGAGTCGTGTTAACTTCGCGATATGGCACGCATGACCAAGGCCGACATCATCGAGTCGGTCTACGAGAAGGTCGGTGGGTTCTCGAAGAAAGAGGCCGCCGAGATCGTCGAGACCGTCTTCAACGTCGTCAAGGAGACGCTCGAGCGCGGCGAGAAGATCAAGATCTCGGGCTTTGGCAACTTCGTGGTCCGCGACAAGAAGGACCGGATGGGCCGCGATCCCCAGCGCGCGGTGCCGATCCTGATCCCGGCGCGGCGCGTCCTGACGTTCAAGCCCAGCCAGGTCCTCAAGAACATTCTGAACGGGTTGCCGCCCGTCTGAAATTCGGTTACTAGGTCGACTCCCACCCGAGGCGTAGCGCAGCCTGGTAGCGCACCAGACTGGGGGTCTGGGGGTCGCAGGTTCGAATCCTGTCGCCTCGACGGGACGGACGGCTTCCCCAGCCGTCCACCTTTTCTCAAACGGCAGCGGCGATCCGCTTCAAGTCCGGGTGGCTCGTCAGCGTGGCGCTCCGGTGACGAGGTCGACGGGCAGAGCGCCGGCGCGCATCTGGGCCCCGGCGAACGGAAAGGAGCCGTCGACGGAGAGTGAACTGCCGACGACTGCGAGAGGCAGGCTCAGGAACGAGCCCGCGTAGTTGAACGCCGGATCGAGCGCACCCGTTGTCCCGTCGAGCTTCGCGAGGCCGTTTTCGGCCTGACCGCGATAGCTGGTGAAACTGCCGCCGACGTAGAGGGACGATCCAGCGACGACGAGTCCCAGGACGCCGCCGTCGAAACCGACGGGGTTCGTGAACACGGTGTCGACGGCTCCGGTCGCGCCGTCGACCTTGGTGAGCTGCGGCGATAGCCCCGCGAGGTAGAGCGATGTATCGGTCGCAGCGAGCGGCGTAGCACCCGGAATCACAGCGAAGCGCCGATCGAGCGCGCCGGTTGTCGCGTTGAGCTTCACCGTGCCCGAGACCGACTGACCACCGACGCTCACCGTCGCGGCCACGTACAACCCCGCGCCAGAGGCAGACACGACGAGGGGATTCTCGCTCGAGACCGACCGTTCAAGCGCGCGATCCGGCGTGAAGGCCTGATCGAGCGCGCCGGTAGTCGCGTCGAGCTTGGCGACATCCAGCACCGGATGGCCGCGGTAGCTAGCAAACGTGCCGGCGATGTAGAGCGACGTCCCGGACAACGCGATGTTACTGACCTGCTGGTCCATGCCGGTCCACGTCGCGGGCTGGCTGAACGAGGTGTCGAGCGCTCCGGTGGTCAGGTCCACCTTCGCCAGGTTCCGTACCGGTCGACCGCGGTACGTGCTGGTGATGCCGGCGATGTAGAGCGCGGATTTCGACAGCGCGAGCGCGGACAGGCCGTCCGGCCCGGTGGGTTGGGTGAACGTGGTGTCGAGCGCCCAGGTGGAAGCGTCGAGCTTTGCCAGGCTCTGCGCCGGGACACCGCCGTAGGTGTTGAAGTTACCGCCGACGAACAGCGTCGACCCGGCGATCGCGAGCACCGACCCGAAGACGCCGTCCGCGTACGGCACGGTCTGGCCGAATGTCGGGTCGAGGCTACCGCTAGTGCCGTCGATCTTCACAACCCCTCGCGGCTGACCGTCCCGGTGGTGGCTCGTGAAGTTGCCGGCGACGTAGAGCGATCCGTCGACGACCAGCAGCCCGTACACGTTGCCAATAAGGGCGACTTCCTGCGCGAACGCGGTGTCGAGCGCTCCGCTGGTGATGTCGATCTTGGCGAGCCCTCCGGTGGGCTGACCATCGTACGAGCTGAACTGTCCGCCGACGTAGATCGCGGTGTCATTCGCGACGATGGCGTTCACAGGGGACTCGACCTCGCCGGCAAAGCCGACATCGCGAGCGCCCGTGGTCGCATCGAGCTTTGCTACGGAATTCGATCCGCCAGTACCGCCGACGACATAGATGGACGAACCCGAGGTGGCGAAGGCATCGATCTCGTCCATCCCGCTTTGCGACATGAACGACGGATCGGGGTCCCCGCTGGTGGCATCGAGCTTCACGAGAGCTCGCGCCGGGCTGCTTCGATAGCTCGTGAACAGTCCGCCGACGTAGACCGACGAGCCGGACACCGAGATCGCGGACACCACATAATTGGGACCGGTGGTCTGTGTGAACGCGGTGTCGAGCTCGCCGCTCACCGCATCGAGCTTCGCCAGGTTCATCGCGGGTTGCCCGCCATACGTCGCGAACCCGCCACCGATGTACAGCGACGAGCCCGAGACCGCGAGTGCGACCAAGCTGCTGTTGGCGTCGAATCCGGCGGTTTGGAAGGTCGGATCGCGTACGCCCGTCTTGGCGTCGACCTTGATCAGGTTTTGCACCGGCTCACCGCGGTAGGCGGAGAACGATCCCGCGATGTACAGCGCATCGCCGACCGGCACGATGGCGCTGACCTCCGACGCGAAGCCGCCAAACCCCGATTGCACGTCGAATGCGAGCTCCGGCGCGCCGGTCTCCGGATCGAGCGCGATCAGGTCGGGAGAGAGGAACGGATACACCGTCGAGAAGCTGCCACCGAGGTATTGAGAGACGCCGTCCGTTACGGTCGAGAACACATCGCCATTGGTCGTGAGCCGAACATTCGAGACGATCGCGCTGCTCGCTTGCCCGGTCGAGTCGAAGACCGCCACCTCGGTCGTGCCCGGCTCGGGCGAGGTCGTGTACAGCCCGGCGACCGCGTCGATCGTTCCCGGGCCTGACACCACCTCGTAGCGATACGGCGCGGTACCGCCGGACGCAGTGAAGCTATAGGCGCGACCCGAGCCCGCGGTCATCGTGATCGACGGCGGGAAGATCGCCACAGGCGCGTCGGCCGCATCGTTGGGATGGTCGGGATCGTGCGAACAGCCGCTCGCGCCGAGCAGGGCGCTGAACGCGGCAAGCGTGAGTGTGGTGGACCTCATCGCCGGCAGACACGCCACGCGAGGCCGGTGGGTAGGCGAACTTGTTACACCGCCAAGAACGGAGCTC
>CAZDGY010000135.1:0-10363 GCA_964504685.1 uncultured Kofleriaceae bacterium
GTTGTCGGTCGAGCTCGCCGCCTCGCGCTCGAGGACGATGCGGGCGAATCCGACGAGGTCGCGGGTCGCGCCGTGGACCTGCGGCATACAGCGCAGCGAATACGGGTCTTGGACCTTGCCGCAGTCCTTGTGCGACTCGGCGATCGGTGAGCCCGCTAGCAGATCCCGCAGCAACGCGGCGACTGCGATCTGTCCGGGATGCGGACGCGCGGCGATCACGCGCTCGTCGAACGCGCGCACCGTGCCTTTGAGCGCCTCGAGCGACAACGCGCCAGCGAGATCAGCGATCCGGCATGTCGCATCGGCGTCGTGCAGCGTGAGCCCGCCGACTGCCGTCATGTGCTGGGTGCCGTTGAGTAACGTCAGGCCTTCTTTCGCCTCGAGCACGAGCGGCGCGACCCCGGCTCGGGCCAACGCCTCCGCCGCGGGGAGCGTCTCGCCGCGATATTCAGCGTCCCCTTCGCCCATCATGCCGAGCGCGAGGTGTGCGAGCGGAGCGAGATCGCCCGAGGCACCGACCGAGCCACGCGCCGGGATCACGGGGTGAACGCCCGCCGCGAGCAATTCGCATAACCGCTCGCAGCACACCGCGCGTGCGCCGCTGCGGCCGGTCGCGAGCACCGCCGCACGCAGCAACATCATCGCGCGCACCGCGTCTCGCGGGAGTGGCGAGCCGACACCGGCGGCGTGCGAGCGGACGAGATTGCGTTGTAGCTGGGCAACTTGCGCCGCAGAGATCCGGACTTCGGCGAGCGCGCCGAACCCGGTGTTCACGCCATAGACCGCGGGCGCTGCATCGCCGCCGGCGACGACGCGATCGACAACCGTGCGGGCGCGATCCATCGCCGCGCGCGCGCGACTGCCGATCTCGACCCGCCGGCCATCTCGGGCGACCTAGGCGAGCGCTTCGAGCGTGAGGATGTCATCGCCGAGCCGAAACGGCTTGTCTTCCACGCGCCGCGGTGTACCACGCGAGACCACCCAAATGCTCGGAATGACACCTCAACTCGTTGACACCTCCGACGCTCGGAGTGATCTTTAAAAGGAGTTGGGCACTCCCCCGGAAGACGACGCGGGCGCTAACGAGGGCGCGCCCGAGCCGGCGACATCTGCACCGACGCCGAGCTCGGGTCGCGTCGCCGCACTCGCCTCGCGTGTCGACGCGTTGCTCGCCGCGGACGACGACGACGACGACGAGCTCGACAACGGCGCGTCGTCAGGAGTTCCCGACGAGCCGCCCACGCTCGAGGTCAGCGCCGACGCGATCGAGCTCGATGACCTCGAAGAGGTTCGCGAGTCGACGCCAGTCGCCGCCGCCCCGCCGCGCCCTGCGATGCCGCGCCCGCCGATTCCGACGCCGGGCCAACGCCCGCCGGTGCCGCCGCCGCCGCGCGGAGCGATGCCGCGGCCACCGATGGCGATTCCGCCGCTCGCGCCGAAGATTCCACCGCCGCGAGCATCGGTCCCGATCTCGGTGTCGATTCCGAGTCGCTCGCCGAGCGAGCCGCCGGTCATTCACGACCGCCCGCCGACCGGGGATCCGCGCCCTCGAACGCCTTCGTCGCCGCCTCCGTTGAGTGCAGAACGCGCGCGCCGGCCATCGACGCCGCCGGCGATCGGATCGGCCTCAGCGTCTGGTGGGCTGCCGGCGATCTCGGCGCAAACGTCCGACGAGATCATGGCCGGCGGCCAGGACATCTCGCAGATCGAAGGCGGGGTCGAGGTCGGCACCGCGACGCCGAACCTAGTGGTCGATCAGCCGCTCGAGGCGCAGCTCGAGTCGCCGACCGCGCTCGACAAGGCGCTCGCCGCCGGTGACGCCGGCAGCGAACAGCGCGCCGAGATGATCAGCCGCGAGATCGAAGCGGTCGAGCTCGCCGATCCCAATGGCGCCGCGCTGCTCGCGTACGAGCTGGGCGAGCTGTACGAAACCCGGCTCGCCGACGAAGCGCGCGCGGTCAAATCGTACGGGCGCGCGATCAACTTCGATCCGTCGCTGCGGCCGAACTTGTGGGCGATCCGACGGGTGTTTTATCGCCGCGCGTTGTGGCCAAACCTCGTCAAGCTGATCGACGCCGAGGTCGAGTACGCGCGCGACGACGACGAGCGCGCTGACCTATTGCTCGAGAAGTCGCGGATCGCGGCGCATCAGCTCAACGACTTCGACAACGCGCGCGAGGCCCTCGACGAAGCGGTGCGGATCGCGCCCGGTCATGAAGGCGCGTTGCTCGAGCTCGAGCGCGTCGCTGCAAAGATCGGTGACGCGACCGCGTTGCTCGACACGTGGGAGCGACTCGCCGAAGCGGTCGAGCAGCCAGCGCGAAAGGTCGCGTACTTGCTCGAGGTCGGGCGCGCGGCTGCGAAGCTCGACTACGGGCGCGCCCAGGCCGCGTTCGATCGCGCGGCGCCGCTCGCAGCTCACGGCACACCGGCGGAGCGAGTCGCGCGCGAGCGAGTGCGCGCCGCCGAGAGCCACGGCACACCCGCGGACGCGAGCACCGCGATCGATGCGCTCGCGCAAATCTTGCTCGCGGAGTTCGGCCCAGCGGGCCCTGGCGCAGAGACCGGTTCGGCGCCACTCGAACAGCAGCCCGGTCGCGCGCTCGCGTTGCGCCGCGAGCTCGTCGCGCTGCGCCGTCGTCAAGCGCAGCTCGCCCGCGCCGATGCGCCCGCGAAAGCATGGGAGTACTTGCAGCAAGCGCTCGCGCTGTCGCCGGGCGAGTCGCTCGTGCTCGCGGATCTGACCGAGCTCGCCGAGGAGCTCGGCCGGTACGACGATCTCGCGGAGCTCGTCCAAAGCTGGCAAGCGATCGAAGGCGATCCGGGACGCGCGATGGTGCTTTCGATTCGTCGCGCGGATGCGTTGCTGCGCGGCGGACAACGCGACGAAGCGCGCGCGCTGCTCGCATCGCTCGACGCGACCGCGCCAGGCTTCATCGTCCTGACCTCGGCCGGCGAGCGCGATGCTCTCGGGCGCAAAGATCCGGCTGACCTCGCGAAAACGTATATCGCCGCCGCCCACGCCGCGATGCTCGGGACGTGGCTCGGACCGGGCCAAGCCCCGAAGCCCGACCCGCAAGCGGCAGCGACGCTGTTCGTCCAGGCCGCCGAGCTGCTCGCGTATCAAGTCGGCACGCCGGAGGCGATCGAAGACGCGCGCGGTGCGATCGGCAAGGCGCTCGAAGCGGTGCCCGATGACGCGGCTGCGTTCGAAGCGCTGACCGAGCTCGATGACGTCACCGGCCGGATCACAGATGCGCTCGCTCGGTTGCGCACGGTCGCGGCGAATGCCGACCCCGAAGCCAAGCGCGCGGTGCTGGAGCGAGCGATCCGTCTCGCGCGCGGTCACGGCGAGCTCGAAGCGGTCGCAGATCTCGAACGCGAGCTCGTGGCGTTGGTGCCGAGCGATCTGCGCACGCGGTGGGCGCTCGAAGCGACGCTGTCGCAGCTCGGCAAGGACGAAGAGCGCACCGACTTGCTCGTCGCGCTCGCGGCGGCGGAGACCGATCCGACGAGGCGCGGCACGGCATTGCTGACCGCGGCGCGGTTGCGCGAGCGCGCCGGCGCGGTCGAAGCGGCGACCGAGCTGTATCGCCAAGTCATCGCGCTGTGGCCCGACGATACGTTCGCTCGTGAATCGCTCGTCGATCTGCTGCGTGCGCAGGAGCGCTGGACCGAGCTCGTGAGCGAACGGCGGGCCGAGGCGCGCGCACTGGCCGATGGTCCCGCGGCTCGGCGCGCGTTGCGCGAAGCCGCATGGGTGCTCGAGGTTCGCCAGAAGGATCTGCCGTCGGCGGTCGCGGTCTACGACGATTGGCTCGCGCGGATGCCAGAGGATCGGACCGCGCTCGAGGGTGCAGCGCGCTGCCGAGCCGCGCTCGCCGATCACAACGGCGAGGTCACCGCGCGCGCGGCGATCGCCGAGCTCGAGCCAACGTCGGAGATGCGCTGGTTGCACGCGCGTAGTCTCGAGCGCGCCGGCCAATTCGATGAGGCCGCCGATGCCTATCGCGCGTTGATGGCGGGCGAGCCGTCGGTGCCCGCGATCGCATCGGCCGTCGCGCTCGGCGATATCGCTGCCGGTCGCGCCGACACCGTGATGCGCGTCGAGTCGACCGCCGCGATCGCCGGTCACACGACCGATGCGCGCCTCGGCGCCGCGGTTGCCGAGGACAGCGGCTGGATGTACGCGCTCGTGCTCGAAGACTTCGATCGAGCGGCGCAATCGTTCGAAGCCGCGATCGCACTCGAGCCGACTCGCCGCGGTGCGCTGCTCGGCGCCGCGCTCGTCGCCGCGCGCCGCAACGAACCGGTCGAGCTCGCGCAAGCATTCGAGGGCCTCGCGTCGAGCGTGCAGATGCCGCAGGCAGCGGCCGCATTGATGTTGCGCGCCGCCGCGCTCGCGGCCGCGAATGGCGATATCGATCTCGCGAACCAGCGGATCACGACCGCGTATACGCGCTCGCCCGACGATACGAGCGCGCTGTTCGTGGTCGCCGAAACCGGAACCGCGCCGCCGGTCGACGCGGCCGATACGTTCGCCGCGGTCGATCCGCTGCTCGCGCGTGCCGAGATCCTCGAGCTGCGCGGCGCGCTCACCGATGACTATGCGTCGCGGATCTCGTGGGAGCTCGATCGTTGCGAGGCGCTGGAGCTCGCCGGGCGGTTGCGCGAGGCGGGCATGGTGGTCGCGTCGGTGCTGCGCGCGAAGCCCGACGATCTGCGCGCACTGACCGCACTGCGCCGCATGGCCAAGCGCGCCGGCGATAGCGCGACGACCGCGCAGGCGGCCTACCAGCTGTCGCGAGTGATCGGCGACCGCGCCGCGAAGCTCGAGCTGCTGCGCGAGGCCGCGTCGGTATTCGATGGACCCGGTCTGCCGCACAACACCGACTACGCGCTCGCCGCATACCGGAGGATCGTGCAGAGCGATCCGAGTGCGCGCGAGTTCGATCGGCTCGGCGAGCTGCTGCGCGAACGCGCGGACGTCCGCGGCCTGACCGGGGTGATCACCGAACGGCTGACCTGGCTCGAGGCCGAAGGCGGGGTCAACGCCGACGATCAGATGGTGCCGCTGCTGCTGGAGCGCGCGACCGTATTTCTCGGCGGCGGCGATCGCGATTCCGCAATGATCGACCTCGACGCATTGCTCGAACGCGCCCCGAAGAACGTCGAAGCGCTGCGGTTCCGCGCCGATCTCGCGATCAACGCCGGCGAGGTCGACGTCGCGGTCGGCTTGTGGAAGCGGTATCTCGCGGCGGAGACCCGGCCACAGCGGCGCTCCGAGATCGAGCTGCAGCTATCGCAAGTGCTCGCCGAGAACGTCAACGACATCGCGGGCGCGATCGAGCAACTCGAGCGCGTCGTCGAGAATTCGCCGGATGATGTCCAGCTTCGCGATCGCCTGCTCGGCCTGTGCATGCGCGCGAACGACTTCGAACGCGCCGCTCGCGAGCTGCGCGAGCTCGCGAAGATGCGGCCGACCCCGGCCGAGAAGGCGCGCGAGGAGCTCCGGCTCGCGCTCATGCTGCGCGACAAGGTCGGCGACCGCGTTGGCGCGCGGCGCGCTCTCGATCGCGCCCGCGGGCTCGATCCCCTGAACCTCGACGTCGTGCGCGAGCTCGCGGAGCTGCTCGAGCCACCCGCGCGCGCGCAAGTACTGGCCGACACCGCGCAGCACCTCCGCACGTCGATCGCGCAATCACCGGGCCGCGGTCCGATGTACGAGCGGCTCGCGCAAGTCAACGCATGGCAAGCCGACGTCGATGCACGCTGGGTCGCGCTCGTCGCAGTCGAAGCCCTCGCGACGCCGACCGTCGACCAGCGTCAAGTGCTCGCACAGGGTCGGCAGCAGCTCGGCCCGCCGAAGCGCGTCAAGCTCGAGCCAGCAGCGCGCGCAGCATTGCGCGGTTCGTTCGGTGGCCCGCTGGCCGAGCTGTGGCTCCAGATCGCGCCTGCGGTGCAAGTCGCGACCGGCGTCGATGCCGGAAAGCTCGGCTTCGTCCGCGGTGACCGCATCGCGCAGAAGAAGCTCGGCGACAAGTTCGAGCCGCTCGCGACTGCGCTCGCGAACTTCGGAATTGAAGAGGTCGACCTTTACGTCAGCGCGAATCGTCCAGGCATCGCGCGCACGCTCGCCGCCGATCCGCCTCAACTGCTGATCGGTGCAGATGTCGCGACCGGCGCCATGCCACAGCATCGTTTCCAGCTCGGCCGCACAGCGGCGACCCTCGCGGAGGGCGTCGCGACATTGCCCGGGCTGCGCGATGGCGAGCTCGAGCAGTTCATCGTCGCGGCGCTCCGCGCATTCGAGCTGGCGGTGCCGCCCGCGCTCGCGGAGCTCGTGACCGAAGCAGATAACGCGGTCGCCGAGCGCGTGAAGGTGTTGCGCAAGGAGCTCGGCCGCAAGCACAAGGCCGCGATCACCGCACTCGCGCAGCAGAAGGGCGCAGCCCTCGCCGACGTCCCGGCGCTGCGCACCGCCGCGCTCGCGGTCGGCAATCGCGCGGGCATGTTGTGGGCCGGCGATCTCGCGGTCGCACTTGCGACGCTCGATGTCGGCAAAGGCGGGCGCGAGCTCGCGGACAATCCGTCGGCGCTCGAGCTCGTCGCGTGGTCGGTGTCCGACGAGTACCTGCATCTGCGCGAAGCGCTCGGCATCGCGATCAAGGGGACGCGATGACCGACAAGCCGCGCGGGTCAAAGCCGTTTCTCTCGGGCGAGGACGAGCTGTCGAGCGAGCTCGACGCGTGGGATGCGACGTTCGACGCGCTCCACACTGGCCCCGAGGGCGGCACGCCGTCGACCGACGAGGTCATGGCCTGGCCGACGCCGACGCCGACGCTGGTGCCGGTGCCGCCGCCGCCGACCGCCGCCGATTCGCTCGAGATGACCGCGCCGCGCGACCTGCATTCGGAGCTCGAGCTCGACGATCAGCTCACGCTCGACCGCAGCACGATCGATCGCGCGGCCTCCGAGCCCGCACCGCGCGCGAGCACGTGGGATGCGCCGGCCGGGGAAGCGGATTTCTCAGATGTCGGCGCCGAAGGTGCGCCGGCGGCGTTGGGCGAGATGCTCGGATCGCGGGCCGGCACGTCGCCCCCGATCGACGAGGAGAGCGAAGCGGAGACCCGGATCGACATCGGTGGCGATCAGCCCGAGGACGACGGCGTCTACACGTCGGCATCCCGCCCTGGATTGCGCGCGACCTCCGAGGATCTCTCGATCGACGATCCGATCGCGCCGCCGCCACGGCCTGCGCCGGGTAAGGAAAAGCCGCGCGGGCCCGCGATCATTCGGCGCACCGTCGGTGTCGCTGCGCAGACGCCGAGCCGGGCGACCGGCAGTTACGACTCACAAGACTTCTCCGAGGAAACACGGATCGGCGATCCGAACGAGATGCGCGCGAACGAAGCGCGATCGAAGGCGCCGACCGCACCACCGCCGTTTGCATTGCCGCAGCCGGTCATCGACGAGGACGACTACGCCGACATCGAGATCGGTGCGGATGCTCCCGAGGGCTCCGCCGTGCCCGGCGCCGTCGAGCCCGATCAGAGCGGCGGCCGCGCCGCTCCGACCGCTACGCCACGCCGCACCGTCGCTCACGTCGTTCGCCGCGAGGTCGCACCGCGCCCGGCGCCCGCAGCACCGGTGAAGCCGAGCGCGCCCGTCCCGGTGATCGAGATGGACGCTGACGATGGCGTTCCAGCGCGCGCCGAGTCGATGTCCGAGGACGATTTCTCCGACGTCGCCGCTGCAGTCGGCGCCGGGGACGAGCCGCTCGAGCCTGCGCCGGCCGCGCGAGGCCGGTTCGACGTCGACGTCATCGATCACGACGACGACAGCGATGTCATCGACGATGGCCCGGGACTCGATGCGACGCTCGCGGAGCTCTCGCCGCGCGCGATCTCGGTGATCGAGGTCGCGCCGGAGCCGATCAGCGAGCGCAGCATCGCCGACGCGGATGAAGACGAGGATCAGGACGATGCGATGCCGACCGGCGAGGTCGAGCCCGCGCCGCTCGCGAGCAGCTCGCAGTCACTGAGGCCACCCGCGCTCACCGATCTCTATCCGCGCGTGAAGCTTCCGACCTCGGTGCCGCCACTCGGCAACCCGATGCCGTCGCGGACGATGGCCGGCCTGCCGGGTGCGCGCGTTCCGCAATCCGAGCCCGGGCTCGGCGACTCGACCGATCAGCAATCCGCGGCCGAGGCGTTCCCGGACACCGAAACGCTGCTCGGGGTCGGTCGCGCGCCCGCCCGTTCGAGCCGCAGGCTCGCGACCCCGGTCACGGATCTCGAAGAGTCCACGCCCGAGCTCGAGCCGCAACTCGACCTCGAGGCGATCCAACTGCCCGAGCAAGTCCAGCCGCTGCCGAGCTCGCAGCTCGACGAAGACGCCGCGGCTTCGCTGCTCGTCTACGAGCGCGAGATCGCCACGGTAGACGACAGCGCAGCATCTGCGGCGCTGCGGATCGAAGCCGGCAGGTTGTCCGAGCGTCTCGGCGATCTCGATCGCGCGCGCGCGCACTACGACGCGGCGATGCTCGTCGATCCGCGTGCGACCGCGGCGCTGCGCGGCCTACGCCGGATCGCGCGGGGGAGCGGCGACTTGATCGAGGCGACCCGCCAGCTTGACGCCGAGATCGAGGTTGCAGGCGCTCTCGAACGCACGCCGCTCGGTCACTACCGCGTCGATCTGCTGATGGCGAGCGGCGAGCAAGATCTCGCGCGCGTCGCGGTCGGCGAAATCCTCGACAGCGCGCCCTCGGACGTTCGTGCGTTGCTCGCTCAGCTCGAGCTCGCGTTCCTCGATGGACGCGCCGACGAGTTCGGCCGAGCACTCGAACAACTCGCGCACGCGATCAGCGATCCCGAGCTGCGCGCCGCGGTGCAGTCAGCGCGCGCGTTGCTCGCGGCGCATCACGACGATCCTGCGGGTGCGGCGACGTGGTTCGCGGCTGCGGCCGAGGCCGATCCGGGCTCGCACGCCGCTCGCCTGGGCGCGATTCGCCAAGCGATCGGGCGGTCGGACTCGGCTGCCGTTGCAAAGGAGTTACTCGAGCTCGCGCGCCAAGTCGAGAGCGCGGACCCGACGACCGCAGCGGCGCTAGCGGTGCGAGCGCTCGGCGGAGCCGTCGGCGATGCTGCGAAGGGGTCGGTCAGCGAGACCACGCTCGCGGCGGCCGAGCTCGCGAGCCGCGCGGCGCCGAACAACGCGTTGGTCGCGCGCGCAGTCGCCGAGGCGCTCAACGACGTCGATGCCTACGCTCGCTGGGCCCGGACCCCTGCCGCTGCGGCCGAGCGTGCTTACGCAGCCGCGCGCGCTGCCGAGCTCGATCCGAGTCGCGGTACCGAGCTATGGGGGTTCGCGCGCGAGCTCGATCCCGGAGACGATTACGCCGCGGCTCAGCTACGCACGTCGCACGTCGTCGCCGACGCGCCGAAGCTCGCGATCGACGTCGATCTCGCCGACGCCGGTGATCCGGATCGCGAGCGGGCGCGGTTGCGCGCGGCGTACGGCATGATCGCGCTCGGCGAGCTCGATGGCGCGATCGATCTGCTCGCTCACGGTCGCACCGAGCGCCGCACGTCGCTCGCGCTTGCTGAAGCCCTCGCCGAGGCGCTCGCCGCCGCGGGGCGTTGGAACGATCGCGCGGTCCTGCTAGGCGAGCTCGCTGCGGAGCCGGGCGAACAGCTCGATCGCGATGTCGCGCAGCTGCGCAGTGCGCTCGCGTGGGAAGAGGCGGTCGGCGCCGCGGCGGCGGCCGAGAACGCCGATCCGGCGCTCGTGCACCGCGCGACCGCGTCCGCGCTTGCAGCGTGGGAGCGCGTGCTCGAGCCAACCGGCGATGCCGGCGCCGCCGCTTCGGCTCATGCTGCAACGCTCGCGCTCGCGATGCGGCTCGGCGATCGAGATACGCTGGTCGACGTGCTCGCTCGTGCGCAGGCAGCCGAGCGCTCGCCGTGGGCCGCGTCGAGCCTCGCGCTGCGCCGCGCCCGGTTGATCGCCGAGGCCGACCCGTCGCGCGCCGACGCGATCTTGCGCGAGACCTCACCGATCGATGATCCGCGGCGCAGCGTCGCACTCGTGCTCGGCGCCGCACGCGCCGGCGAGATCGGCGAAGCCGCAGCGGTGCTCGAGGAGCGCGCGGCGGCGATCGTCGGCGAGCCGAATCACCAACTCGAATCCGCCGCGCTGCGCCTGCGCGCCGCTCAGCTCGCGCTCGATGCCGGCGATGCGGGTCGTGCGACCTCGTTGCTCGCCCAAGTCGAGAAAGCCTTGCCGCAGCTCGGCGTCGTGCCGGACCTGCTCGCAGCTGCGCGCCGCCGCAGCGGCGATCGACCGACGTCGACCCCGCAAC
>CAZDGY010000136.1:0-10273 GCA_964504685.1 uncultured Kofleriaceae bacterium
CGATCTTGTCGAGCTTCTTCATCCGGCTCTGGACCTGCGCCGCCTTCGCGACGTGAGTCTTGAACCGCTCGATGAACCGGCTCTCCTTTGCGAGCATCGCTTGCTGGCGCGCGTACTCCGCTTCGCGCCGCTCCGCTTCGATCTTGCGCGCGCGCTCGTAGAAGTCGTAGTTGCCGGTGTAGGAGCGCAGCTCGCCGCCGTCGATCTCGATGATCTTCGTCGCGACGCGATTCATGATCTCGCGATCGTGGCAGGTCATCACGACCGTGCCCGCATAGTCGCGCAAGAACGCTTCGAGCCACAGGATCGATTCGAGATCGAGATAGTTGGTCGGCTCGTCGAGTAGCAGTACGTCGGGCTTCGCGAGCAAGATCTGCGCGAGCGCGACGCGCATCTTCCAGCCGCCCGACAGCGTGCCGACGTCCTTGGCCATCTGATCGTCGGTGAACCCGAGCCCGTGCAAGATCGTCTGCGCGCGCGCCTCGAGCTCGTAACCGCCGAGGTCCTGGTAACGCGCTTGGACGTCGCCGAACCGGACCACGACCTCGTCGAGATCATCGCCGGCGGCCTCGAGCTTCGCTCCGAGCACCGCGAGCTCGGCGGCGAGCTCGGCGACTTCGCCGGCGCCCGCGCAGGTCTCCGCGAGGATCGTCCGGCCGCGCAGATCGCCGACGTCTTGGCGGAAGTAGCCGATCGCGAGCTTCTTCGGCCGTTCGATCGAGCCGTCGTCGGGTTGCTCTTCGCCGACGATCAGCCGGAACACCGTGCTCTTGCCGGCGCCGTTGGGGCCGACGAGCCCGACCTTTTCGCCCGCGTTGATCTGCATCGACGCGTCGACGAACAACAACTGTGCACCGTACTGCTTGGTGACCGAGGCGAACGCGATCATGGCTGATTGCGACTCTTCGGGTAGCGCTTGGCTTTCGCCTTGCGAGTTTCGGCGATCCGGCGCGCCGTGAGTTGATTCGCCACCGCCACGACCTGCTCTCCGGCGAGCTTGTGAAAGTTTGCGAGTCGATCGGCCGCGACGTGACCGCGTACCGCGCAGCCCGGCTCGTCGCGGTGCTTGCAGTCGCGAAACCGGCAACTCACGGCGAGCTCGGCGATGTCGTCGAAGATCTCGGGCGCGCCGCCTTCGTCGATCCACTGCGCGAGCTCGCGCATGCCGGGCGTGTCGATCCACAAGCCGTCGGGCGTGACGAACAGCTCGCGCCGCGTCGTCGTGTGCTGACCGCGATCGTCGTCGCGGATCGGCTGGATCTCCTGGGCGGTCGCCGCGACGGCGTTGAGCAGCGACGACTTGCCGACGCCCGAGCTGCCGAGCAGCACCGCGGTCTTGCCCGCGCCGGCGAACGCACGGATCTCGGCGATCCCGATGCCGGCGACGGTCGACGCCGCGATCACGGGCGCATCGCCGCCGACCGCGTGCAAGGCTGCGATCCCCACCGCCGGATCGGCGACGAGGTCGACCTTCGACAGCACGAGCACCGGCGCGATGCCGGCGTCGCGGACCAGGCCTAGGTAACGATCGAGCCGAGCAGGTGACAGATCGCCGTTTGCCGAGGTCATCACGATCGCGACGTCGACGTTCGCGGCGAGTGGCTGCGGTGCGGTTGCCTCACCCGCGGCGCGGCGGACCAACAAGCTGCGCCGGGGCAAGACGTGGCGAATGATCGCGGCGCCGTTGCCGCCGATCGCCTGCTGCCAGCGTTCGACCAACAGCCAGTCGCCGACCGTGGGCAGCTCGCGCTTGTCGGCGGCGCGATGAAACGCGCGGCCGGTGAGCTCGACCCAGCCGACCCCGCCGTCGCCGACCGCGTGGTACGCGCCGCGGTGCTCGGCCGCGACTCGCACCGGGTCGAGCGCAAGGGTAGCGTCGGCGGCCGCGCGCGCGGTCTGCCAGAGCGCGTCCCAGCCGAGCCGTTCCAACATCGGGTGGATACATACACTGATAGAGTGGGCGCGGCCACGATGTCCGACGGCACGCCCGGTCTACGCACGTTTATCCACGGGATTCCGCACAATCGCGCGCTCGGGATGCGTGCGATCAGCCTCGACCGCGGCGTCGCGGTGATGGAGGTCCCCTACGATCTCAAGCTGGTCGGCAACCCGGATACCGGGGTGCTGCACGGCGGCGTGATCACCGCGCTGCTCGACGCCTGCTCCGGCGCGGCGGTATTCAGCTCGCTGACCAGCTGGGCTCCGATCGCGACGCTCGATCTGCGGATCGACTACCTGCGCGCGGCGGAGCCGAACCGCACCGTGGTGTGCCGGGCGACTTGCTACAAGGTCACGCGTTCGGTCGCGTTCACGCGCGCGGTCGCCTACCACGACGACGAAGCGAACCCGATCGCGTCGTCGGCCGGCACGTTCATGCTCGGCACCAAGCCCGGCACCCAACCCAAGGCGCAGCCATGACCCTGGTCGAACGCCTCGCCGAAGCGAAGCGCACCGGCGATCTCGCCGAGCTGGTCAACGCCGTGCCGTACTCGAAGTTCCTCGGCCTCACCGCGCGCCATGAAGGCGACGAGCTGATTACGACCATGGCGTTCGGCCCGCACCTGATCGGCAACCCCGCGTTGCCCGCGCTGCACGGCGGCACGCTCGGCGCGTTGCTCGAGTCCGCCGCGATCTATGAGCTGCTGTGGCGCGCGGAGACGATCGTGTTGCCGAAGACCATCACGATCACGATCGACTTCCTACGCTCGGGCGCGGCGGTCGACACGCACGCGCGCGGCGTGATCACGCGCAGCGGCCGGCGGGTCACGAACGTTCGGGTCGAAGCGTGGCAAACCGATCGGAGCTCGCTCGTCGCGACCGCGCACGCGATCTGTTTGGTCAAACGGGAGCCGCAGGCAACCGCATCGTGATCACCGCGCCGCCGGTCGCACCGGGAACGAGCACGACATCGCCGCCGAGCGCGGTCGCCACCGAGCGCGCGATGCCCAGGCCGACGCCGACGCCGGCACCCCGCGACGACGTGCGGAAGAACGGATCGAACGCGCGCCGCGCCTCTTCGATCGTCAGCGCGTGACCGTTGTCCGAGACTTGCACGACGACCGAACCGTCGCGATCCGCGACCGACACCGCGATCCGATTCGCGCCGGTCGCGGCGTCGGTGTCGAACCCCGACGCGCAGAACAGCAGCATCGCGAGCACCGCTTGGCCGATCCGCGCTTCTTCGCCGAGCACGGCGTGAACGACGCCGATCTGTTTCTCGACGTGCGCGCGCGGATGCAGCGTCGGCGCCGCGAGTCGCAACGACGCGGACACGACCGCCGCGAGATCGATGCGCTGGGTCGCCGCGCGCGTCGCAAGGGCCTGCAGCGCTCGGACATTGCCGGCGATCCGCTCCGCGCCCATCGTGATGTCCTCGACGCAGCGCAATGCTGGATCTCGCGTCGCTTCCGGCAGGTTCGCGATCTGACGACGCAGCGAGCGCAGGTTGAGCAGCACCGACGTCAGCGGGTTGTTGATCTCGTGGGCGAAGCCGGCCGCGAGCGCACCGACGACGCCGATCCGGTCCGCTTCGAGCAACGATAGCTGCGCCGGCGAGTGCGCGTGGTCGCCGACGATCATCGCGATCGCCGAGCCACCTGCGATGTCCGCGCGGCCGGCGATGATCTCGGCGCTGAGCTCGACACCATCCTTGCGCGCGAACCGAAACTCGATAATCGGCGGCATCGTGTGATCGCCCGAGGCGAGGCGATTGAGCAACTGAGCGACGAGCTCGCGTTGCTCCGGCGCGATCGAGTGCAACACCGGCGTCGCGAGCCATTCTTCGACCGTGTAACCGAGCGCGCGCATCGCCGGCTCGTTCGTGTAGCGCTTCTCGAACTTCCCCGCCTGCTGCGAGAACACGACGATCCCGATGTCCGCTCGGGTCAACGCGTCGAGCACGGCGGGCAACGTGCTGCCGAGCAGCTCGTCAGCGGTTGGTGTCGCCATCACCCGCCGCCACGAAAGTCCCCAACACGCGATCCTTCATCACGCCCGGGAATCGTAACACCTGATTGTGCATCGCGACATAGACCCCGGGCGGCACGAGCTGCACCGCGAGCAGCGCCTCGGTCAGGTTCTGCGACGCATCGGTCGTCTTGAGCTCGTACGGCCGCATCGCGCCGGTCAATACGATCGGCGATGCCGGCGTGCCGACGAGCTCGACGATACGATCGCCGGTCACCGCGAGCCGATCGGTGCCGTGAACGACGACGACGCCGTCACGATCTGCAGCGAGCCGCGCGGCGGTCTCGGCGATCAGCGTGTGATCGTCGTCCGACATGTCGAGGCTGTCCTTGTTCATCAGCGCGATCCGATCGATCGCGACGCCGCGCAGCTCGAGCGAGGCCAGCATGATGTCGAGCACCGAGAGTTGGTTCGCGAGCACGCCGGACAGCTCGTCATATGTCTTCTCGATCGTGCCGCCTGTCGAGATCAGCGCGATGCGTCGCTTCGTCATCCGGCTAGCCAAAGTAGACCACGTACGTGATGCCGGCGGCGAGTAGGAGCACGAGCAGCACGGCGATCCACACGCCGACCGTGCTCGGCTGGTCGCGCCGCACGTTGACCGGCTCGGTCGTCTCCACCGCCGACACCGCCGATACCTGGGCGCTCGGCCGGACGATCTCCGACGACGCCAACGCGAGCTGCGGCGGCGCGCTCGGCGGATGGCGCAGCGACGGCACGTACGCGAGTGTCTTCATTTGAGTCGGCGTCGTCTGCGGCGCGCTCCAACTCGGGTTCGATAGGCTCGCCGAGGTCATGCGCTCGATCGAGATGCTCGGCTCGTCGGACAGGTTGCGGGTGGTCGCCGCGTCGTCGGTCTGGCGAAACGCCCAGTCGATCCAGTCCACGACCTGGCTGTTCATCACGACGAGCCCGAGCCGCTTGGTCACGGTCGTCATCGCGGTGCGCAGCGCGCTCGCTTGTTGCCAGCGCCGGTCCGGATCGCGCTGCAGCGCGGTCATGATGATCTCGTCGACCTCGCGTGGGACTTGCGGGTTGACGCTCGACGGCGGCCGGATCGGCATCTCGCGCAGATTGTTGAGCGTGGCCATGTCGTCGCCGGCGAGAAACAGCGGCTTGTTTGCGAGAATCTCGAACGCGATCGCACCGATCGCGAACAGATCGGCGCGCGCGTCGATTCGTCCGTCGAGATACTCCGGCGCCATGTAGCCGAACTTGCCCTTGATCAGCCCGGACATCGTCTGCATGCCGAGCGCGGACGCCTTCGCGATGCCGAAGTCGATCAGCTTCGCGACCCCGCCCTCCGACACGATGATGTTCGTCGGCGAGACGTCGCGGTGAATGATCCCGAGCTTCTGGCCGGTCTCGTCGCACAAGTTGTGCGCGTAATCGAGCGCGTCGCAGATCTGGTTGAGGAGGTTCAGCGCGATCGGCAGCGGCATCGCGCCGACCTTCGAGCATTGGCGAAGCAGCGCACGCAGCGTGCGGCCCTCGACCAGCTCCATCGCGATGAAGTAGATGTCGTCGACTTTTCCGAGCTCGTAGGTCTGCGCGACGTTCTCGTGGCGGAGGTGGCTAGCGAGCCGCGCCTCGCGCACGAACGATTTGACGAGCTCTTCGTTCGCGGCGACGTGGGGCAACATGCGCTTGAGCGCGACCGGGCGCGTGAACCCGGCAATGCCCTGCGTCTCGGCGCGATGGACACTTGCCATGCCGCCCATGCCGATCTGCTCGTACACGATGTACGGGCCGAACTGCTCGCCCATACCCCAGCGTACTACGGACAGGCCGGGACTGGATTGCCGTGAGAAACCGCCACGATCGAAGCGTAGGTGTGGTTCACGCCGGCGACGAGGTCATCGATCGTGCTGCCGACCGCGTTCAAGTGCTCGACGATCGACACCTCGGTGACGTTCGGGTCATCGGGGGTGGGCGAGAGCTCGATCGTGCCCTCGCTCAGCTTGATGAAGCTCGAGCCGTCGGTCTTCTGGTGCTTGATCATCGCGAGCGTCGGCTCGGCCTGGGGGCCGGTGATCGTCCCGTAGCGCCACGCGTCGTCCCACTCGACGGTGACGATATTGTTGACGACGTAGTCGACGAGGAAGCTGAACTCGTACTGCGGCTCGTCGTCCGGCGTGATCGTCTGGGTCGTCGTCGAGCACACCGCGATCATCGCTTGCGGGTCCTTGACCATCGCCCACACCGTGCCGGGATCGAGCAGGACGTAGCCGACGCCGTATACGGCCATGTAGTCGTTGGTCTCGGACTGGATCGCGAGCGTCTCGCTGTACGGCGCGTCCTGGACCGGCACCGGGTTGTCCTCGAGCGGCTCGAGTCCGGGCGGGAAGGGCGTGTGGACGTTGCTCTGGCACGCGCCGAGGACCAATCCAAAAACAGCGGCGCGATACATCCAGGTTAGGTCTTTGTACTACGGAATCGGGCCCGCGCGGTCGGCGCAATCTTGCGGTTGACCAGGATCAGGGTCGCGACCGGCAGCACCAGGGCGGATGCGAGGGGCATGATCAACACGATCGTCGAGGGTTGCAATGCCTCCATCGCGTGGTGGCGCAGCATCGAGATCATCGGATAGCTCAGGTACACCGACACCGCGCCACCTATGACGGCGTAGAACGTCGCGACGATCCGGCTGACCGAGCTACCGCGGATGAGCTCGCAGCCGGCCCACGCTTGGAGCACGAGCAGGCCGGTGTTCCACCAAGCCGAGCGCGTCCCGATCGTGCCGCCGAGCGCGAGCGCTTTCGCCAGCAGGCCTTCGTTGAGGTGGCCAGAACCGACGTCGAAGATCACCACCGACATCGACATCGCAGCGTGCGCGACGAGCAGCCAGCCGAGCGCGGTCAACCCGGTGTCGGGCGCCCGCTGCAGCACCGGCGATTGATCTCCCGCCATCACATCGTCGAACTGCCGATCGCTAAAGAATCGGCGGATGATCAGCGGCCATGCCATCAGCCCCCAGCACGCGGCGATGACCAGCGCGAGCCCGCTGAAATCGAGGCTGATCGCGACGATGAACAGCAGCATCGTGGCGCCGGCGGCGAACGCCGACAGCACGCCGAAGTTCGCATAGCGATTCGCGCGCTCGACTGCGCGATCGATCGAAATATCGCCGAGCCCCGCCACGCCGGCTTGGACGTGGATCACCGAGCGGACGAGCAGCATGGCGGTGCCGAGCACCACCAAGACAATCGGACCTTGCTGCAGCACCACGTTCGGCAGCTGCAGGAACGTGAACAGCATCGTCGCACTGACGCAAATGCCGGCGGCACCGAGCACGGTCATCAAGATCGACGCGCCTTCGAAGCCGCGGTCTTCGGACACCGGCAGCGCGCGGTGGAAGCGGCGGAACCGCGGCGCCGCCAACACGATGATCAGCACCGCGGGCCAGACCAGCAACGCGGCGCCACCCGCGAGCACCAAGGTGGTCGGCGTTTCCATGATGAACTTGGAGACCAACACGAGCAGCAACGTGTGCGCGATCGCGACCACGATGTAGCGGCGGATCCCTGCGATGCTCGCTGCTCCGACCGTCTGAGTCATCGACTCGCCGGCCAGCGGGACCCTGCGGCGGCCGTACAGCAACTCGGTGCCGGCGGCGCGATGGTGGACCGAGCGTACGATCGACGCCGCGAGCAGCACGAACCCCCACGTCGCGAGGTGGTCTCCTTCGTTGCGCAACGTCAGCACGGCGGCGAACATCAGCAGCGCGCACAGCACGGTGAACAACCCGCCGGCCAGCTGCATGAGCAGGCCGAGGCTCGTTAACCCTTGGTCGGCCGGGACGCGGGCACCGGCGTGACCCACCCCCTGATCGCTGGCTGCGGACATGGGCCTCCAGCGCCTAGATAGCATGCCGCCCTCGTCGGTTCACCGACCATTTCGAGAGGCGCTTACGTCGGTGCTGGCGCGAGCCCGGGTGCAGCTGCATGTCGGCGCAACCGATCGGCAAGCAGCGGCAGCCGATCCTGGCCCCACGCGACGAAATCGCCGACCCGAAACGACGGAACGCCCCACAACCCGACGACCGCGAGATCGGTCGTGTTGACTTGCGCCGCCTTGAGTGCGGCGGCTTTGCGCTCGAGCGCCGCACGCGCCTCGGTCCAGTCCAACCCCGCGCGCTCGGTCACGAAGCGCAAGTCGACGTACTCCGCGACATCGCGCGCCTCCGACCAGATCCCGCGCATCGCCGACTTCGTGAACTCGAGCAGCTTGCCGCGTTCGGCGGCGAGCGCGGCGATCGCGATGCAGTTCTCGGCGCCCGCGCCCGCAGGATCACAAAGCTCGCCGAACGGAATCCCGAGCCGATCGGCTTCCCTCTTCGCATCGCGCACGATGTACATCTTCTTCACCGTCGGCATCGGCAAGCCGCGTGCGATCATCGGCGCGATCGGCCGGAGCACGAGCGGAACGTTGTACGGCGCGAGCACGGCTTCGATCTGCTCGATCGCGAGATACGAATACGGCGAGCGGTACGAAACCCACAGCTCGCAGGTCAGCGGCTTCTGGGACAGCGCTACCGGCGCACGATCCGCTTGCGGTCGCGGCGTTACGACGTGTGCGACATCGCAGCCGAGCGCGCGAGCGAGCGCCGACTCGAGGTACGGCAGGCGATCGATGCCCCAGTACCACTCGCCGGCGAACTGGAACATCGCGCCCATGTAGTGGCCGGCTTTGCGTAGCTCGGCGTACTTGCCGCTCAAGGTCGGCGGCACCGAGACGTGCGCTTCAGTGCCCCACACGCCCTGCAGCTTCGTGATCGCCTTGCGATCGTTCGCCCAGATTGCGGCGCCGAGCTCGAGCGCAGCCCGCAGCTGGTCGCGCGGCGGCCGATCGCGAATCAGTACGGTGCCGGCGTCGCGCACGGCGTTGGCGTCGGCGGGCTTCTTGCCGCTGAACTCGATGTCGAAGTAGTTGGCGAGCTGCTGGCAATCGCGAACTGCTTGGCTCTCGCGCAGCTGCGGCATCGGGTCGACGTCAGACGCGGGCGGCGTGACGATGTGGATCGCGAGCTCGATCGGATACGCCTCGGCGAGCCGGCTCGCCGCCTGCGCGGTGACGTAGCTCCACGCATCGGCGATATCGAAGTAGAAGTCGACCCGCGTCTTCGAGCTACCGGTGACTCGCTGTCGGACCTGGGAGACCGCGCGCCGGGCTGCCTCACCGGTCGGCCCGAGGTAAGTCGCGATTGCCTTTCCGAGGATCCGTTTGCCGATGATCATCGCAGGCACCCTACTACCAGATTCCCGGGCGTGAGATAGGCTGTACGACCGATGTCGACCGCAGACGACGAGCTCTCGGCCCGCGTGCGCGCCGCGGTCGAGCTGATCGAGGAGCTCGGCGGCGATCTGCCAAAGCTCGCGGAGCTATCCGAAGAGCTGCGGGTTCGGCTGGTCGCGGCGGCGGGTCAGCTGTCTCGCCCGGACCGCTATCGTCGCAAGGCGCTCGGCAAGGCGTTGATGCGCGCCAGGGTCAAAGCGAGACGCGAGGCCGACAACGCGGCGCTCGATCAGACCGGGATTCGCGCGCTGCGCCGCGAGCCGGTGTTTCGCACGCCGCTGCCGATGCCGGCCCAGGCGCTCGATGCGCCGGTGCGCGACGACGAAGGCGGCGACGATCCGTGGGCCGCCGCCGAAGCGCAGCGCGGCGACAGTGCGCCGCGGGTCGATCGGTCCGCACCGCCATCCGGCGGCGCTGCCGGCCGGGGGCATGCCCCGGCCGTCGTCGAGGACGCGCGGTTTTGCTACATCTGCAAACGCCACTTTCACGAGCTGCACTTTTTCTACGACCAGCTGTGCATGGCGTGCGCCGAGCTCAACTATCGCAAGCGCGACGAGTCTGCGGATCTGCGCGGCCGGGTCGTGCTCGTGACCGGAGCGCGCGTCAAGATCGGCTATCAAGCGGCGATCAAGTTGCTGCGCGCGGGTGCCGACGTGATCGTCGCGACGCGATTTCCGCGCGATGCGGCGCGGCGCTTCGCCGGCGAGCAGGACGCGAGCGAGTGGCAGACCCGGCTGCACGTCTACGGCATCGATCTGCGCCACACGCCGAGCGTCGAGCTGCTCGCGCGCCATCTGCTCGAGACCCAACGCCGGCTCGACGGCATCATCAACAACGCGTGCCAGACCGTGCGCCGGCCGTCGGGTTGGTACGACCACGTCGTCAAGGGTGAGGACGAGGTCGCCGCGACGCCGTTCGAACGCGCGGTGCTCGAGCGCAATCGCGCGTTGCGCGGCGAGTTACCGAGCGGCGAGGGCGGCCACGCACTCGCCGGGGAGCCCGCGGCCGAGAT
>CAZDGY010000137.1:0-10242 GCA_964504685.1 uncultured Kofleriaceae bacterium
TCGAACAACACGTGGCCCTCGCACAACAACGCGACCATGAGTAGATCGATCGCGTGATCTTGGCCGACGACGACGCGATGCACTTGCTCGCGCAGTCGAGTGGTTAGGTCACGAATACTTGCGAGGTCCATGGATCATCTCCGAACGCCAGCGATAGATCTGGTCGGCCAGCTCGAGTAGCCGCTGCGGAGAACCGCCCGCGGCAACATCGGCTTGCAAGCCAGGCAACGAGATCGTCACCGCGCGCACGCCGCGAATGCGCTCGAGCCATGCGGTGGTCGCGGTCGGCGACAGGCCATCGGGCGCGTGCAACGCGCGCGTCACCGCGGTGATGTTGACCTCGAGGTAACGGCGCAGTGCCTCGACGTGATGGCCACCGAACCCGAGCAGCCCGGCGGTGTTGCGGATCAAGAAGTCTTTACCGGGCGCGATCGGCGGCGGCGCCGCGCGACGCGGGCCGAATCGAACGAACGCGGCCCAGATCACGAGCAGCGCGCAGATCATGATCTGCACCGTCGCGAGCACGACCGGGAAACCGAACAGCACGTGCAGCAAGCCCGGACTCTCCGCATCGCGCCGGCCGTGGATGCTCTCGTCGATGACCACCGGGCCGTCGCCGCGCAAGCGATCGATCAGCGTCACCGCGAACTGCGCGTTCTCGGGGTGGCGCAGCCCGGCGTTGTTGATCACGTCGGGATCCGCGAGGATCCACACCTCGATGCCGTCCACCATCGCGTGGCCGAGCAGCGTGTGAGTGCCATCGAAGACATCGCTAGTGAACAGCGCGTCGCCGGGAACCTCGAGATGCTGCGAGCGCGCGACGGTTGGTGATGGAAAACCCTCGTCGGTCGCCCATCGCACAGGCGGCCGGCCGCGCGCGATGCGCGGCGCGAGCGTGAGTGCGGCGAGCACGTCGTCGACCTCGTCGACCGAGACGAGGTGCGCCGAATCGATCCACCGCGAGTCCTCCGTCCATCGCCCGTACCACTTCGGTAACACGACGAGCACGCGCCGCGCGCCCGCGATCTTGCGCCGCAGATCGGGCACCGACCGATTGCGCGGTTCAGCCATCACGAGCAGACCCTCGCTGGCCTTCTCGCCACCGCCGAGCTGGGTGACCACGACCGGGACGTCGAGCGCGCCGAGTAATTCGACCAGTCCCTTGTGGCCGATCGCCGACACCGAGTACGCGTCGCTCGTCGCCGACGTCGACTCCTCCGCCGGATCGCGGCTGACCACGGTGAGCACGATCGCGGTCGCTAGCGAGACGACCGAGACGCCGATCACGACCCATAGCGTGACCTTCGAGAACGGACGCGGGCTGTCGAGCGCGTCGGGCGAGTCGGGCGTCACGCGCGTGGCCCTTGCGCGCGAAACGCCGCGGCGAACACTTGGAATTGCGCTCGGCACCGTGCGAAGTCATCTGCGCTCGCCACGTCGCCGCCGAAGAACGTCAGCTCGACCGCGGTGATGAGGCCTGACAACGCATCGCGCGGTTCGTTCAGTAACGGCACCCGCGCGAGGATCTCGCGACTCGTGTGCGCGGGCGACACTCGCACCGCCGAGCTCCGCACGAGCTCTTGCAGCGTGCGCAACAACAGCGCGTGGATCGCTTCGCTGTACCGGCCTTCGTTCGCGAGCACGTCGGCATCGTCGAGCGGGCGGTCGACGACGGCAAAGTCGAGCGGCGCCGGTGCGGTCGGGTCGTCGGCGAGCTCGAGGTCGTCGCCGCCGTACTTGACGAGCTCGGTCGTGAGCCAGAACGCGAGCAGAACCACTGCCACCGCGATCACACCCCACATCAGGAAACTGAGGATCCCACCGGCCGGGCCGCGCCGCGGCGCGTTGTCTTCATCGCGATCGGAGTGCCGATTGGAGCCGGACCCGTTCGGCGCGCTCGGGTTGCCGCGATCTGCCCCGCTGCCGTCATGACGCGCT
Source organism: uncultured Kofleriaceae bacterium (assembly GCA_964504685.1). GTDB lineage: Bacteria > Myxococcota_A > Polyangia > Haliangiales > Haliangiaceae > JABFXX01. Next base: position 1,939 of record CAZDGY010000137.1, read on the forward strand.
CGGTCGGCGGACGGCGGCGTCGTATCCGCTGGCAGCTCCTTCTGATAGCGATCGTCGAGCACGGCGGAACGCGCATGCTGCACGCGATCACCGTCGGCAAACGCCCGGGGCGACGCCGCGAGCAGCACGACAGCGATCGGCACCCAAAGCCGCACGCCATACCATCGCACACAAGTCCTGTCGGGGACTCCGACAGCTGCCGGGGATCCTGGCAGCCCAACCGGCCGGATCGGGGCTCCCTGCGGGGCATAGCACTTGCTGGTTAGCGACCCATGCTGTCCATGGTGTTTGCTCTCGCGCTCGCGACCGCGGTTGGCAACGTCGCCGCGATCGGGCGACTCATGGGCGTCGCGCGCTCTCTCGATCAAACCGCACCACCATCCGGCGGTGCTGCCGGTCCCGGGCGAGCCGGGACCGTCGACGATGATCCTACTGTGCGCTGACTGTCGCTGCGCCCGCCACCTTGATCCACAACGTGCCGCCGGTCGCCGGCTCCCAGAACCAGCCGGCGGTCGCGGCGATCGCTGCGGCTCGGCTCGGCAGCTCGGGCACCGCGATGCCATCGACCATCACGACGGTCGGCGCCGCGGTCGCGATCAGCTCGAACACCGCGCCCTCGCCGAACACGGAGCCCGGCGTGAACTGCACCGCGAGCGCTCCGCCGACCGGTTGCTGCTGCGCGATCACCGTGCCGTCGTAGACCGCGAACTGCGACCCACTCGCGGACGGGGCGATCCGCAGCCACAACGCGCCCGCATCGTTCGCGAACGAATCGATCGTCGAGCTCGCAGGAACCGGCGCGGTCGTGTCGATCGTATCGCGCAGCATCGGCACGATTGCTCCTTGCGCGATGAACAGCGGCAACGTGTAGAGGTCCGCGCCGATCGTGATGTCGCCGCCACCGGCGTACGGCGTGCCGGTCCACCAATCGAGCCACGTGCCGGGCGGCAGCAGCACGCTGCGCGACACCGCACCGGCCGAGATAACGGGCGCCGCAACGATCGAATCGCCGAACAGATATTCGTCATCGGGGAACTCGCCGAGCGACGGATACGCGAGCCCGATCGCGCGCGCGATCGGCCGGCCGGTCGAAGCGATCGCCTGGGCATACGTCCACGCGTACGGATAGAGCCGCATGTGCAGGCTCGCGTACTTCTGATACGTGTCGATCGACGTCTGGGTGCGGCCGTTGTCGGCGGTGAGCTCCCAAGGCATCTGGCTCGACGCATCGCCGACCTCCATCGCCGCGTTCACCGCGTTCGCTTCGACCCAACGCAGCCACGTCTCGTTGTCGGCCGGCGCGTGGCGATAGCCGCCGGTATCCGACGCGTAGAACGGAAAGCCCGACGCCGATAAACCGAGGCCTTTGACGACCGCCGCGGGCAGCCCACCGACGGCGTAGGTCGACTGGCCGGTGATCGTGTCGCCTTGCAGCGCGAAGCTCGCGTCGAGATCGCCCGGCCAGATGATCATGCCGCGCGTTTGATCGCCCCAACGGCCGGTCCGACACAGCAGGAACCCGCCGTCGGCCGGCAGCTGATCGCGATACGCCTGGTGATAAAGCAGCTGATAGCGATAGTGCATCGTGTCTTCGTCGCTACCGTCGGCGAACCGCCACGGCACGCGCTTGCCGTTGAGCCCGACCACGACGTCCTCGGCGTAGTCGAGCTTGTAACCCTCGATGCCCATCGCGGTGTAGATCGCGAGGTTCTGCTGCCACCACGCGGACGCGTCGGGGTTCGTGAAGTCGATCGGCTGACTCCACGGGTTGACCTGCACGCCGACGATCGGCGGGAAGTAGTCGTGCGCGGTCGCGTAGGCGTTTTGCACCGGCGCCGGATCGGTGTTGCTGCCATCGGCGGTGTACGGCGTGTGCCACACCGCGTAGCGCAAGCCGGCGTCGTGAATCGCCTGCAACATCGCGGGCGGATCGTCGAACTTCGCGGCGGAGAAATCGAACGTCTCGACCCCGGTCGCGTACGGCCGATCGAACCACACGCCGCTCGTCGCGAGGTGGCGGGTGCGGATCTGCGAGATGTCATCGATCATCTGCGCCTGATTCGCGGTCTCGTCGCGCCACAACAACGGGCCGAGCGCCCACGGTGCCGGCAGGCCGGGAAAGCCGGTGATCGCGAAGTAGTGTTTCAACAGATCGAGCGGCGCAGCCTCGACGAACAGATGGAACGCGAGCCCGCTCGGTGAATCCGCGCCGGTGCCGAACGCGACATCGACGAGCGTGTCGCTCTGGCGCGCGACGTCGAACGAACCGGGTCGCATGCTCTCGACGAACAAGCCCCAGCCGGTCGTGCCGAGCAACAGCGGCACCGGCACGTGGTTCTCGTCGTCCCCGCCTTCTGCCGATAGATCGAGCTCCATCTGCATCGGCCGAAGCTTGCCGCGATGCTGCGCGGTGTCGCCCCACTCGCCGAGGCCATAGAACCCTTCGGTCGCATCGCCCTCGGGTCGAATTCGGTAGTACGCGACCGATTGCGTGCTCGGTTCGGTCGCGACGAAGCTCGCCGCAAAGCCGTTCGCTCCTTCGGGCGTGAACGTCACGGTGGCGGACACACCGGCGGCATCGATCGCGAGCGTCAGCGCGTTGTCTTGCGCCGCGCCGGCGGGCTCGAGGCGCCGCGCGGTGTGCCAAGTCAGGCCGCCCGGCGGCTCCGGCGGCGCGTCGACGAACAGCCAGTACGGGTCGAAGCTGTCCCCGGCGGTCAGGTCGTCGACCGTGCCGATCTGAAAACCGTCGGCGTGGAACGTGACGAGCGGCGTGCCGGCGCGCGCGAGCACGAGCGAGCTGCCATCCGCGGCGAGGGTGAGCGTCGCGTCACCCGATGCAAGCGGTGGCACGACCGGAAACGCGTTGTCGCCGCACGCGACGAATAGCGCGAAACCGGCGATGACTGCGCGACGCGCCATGAGCGCGCAGCCTATCAAAACGCGAGCCGCAAACCGACGTCGACGCTCTCGTCCGCGGGCGAGATCACGCCCTGCACGTAGAAGTGGACGTACGGCACGTTGAGCTGGAGGCCGGCGAGCGCGTGAACGGTTACGACCCCGGGGCTCGCCGAGCCGCTCGCGGTCACCTGCGCCGTGCCGACGTTCTGCATGTTCGACGTGATGTCGATGTCACCGGCGAGCGCGACGTCGATCGTCGCCGGGGCGACCGTGATATCGAGGCCACCGCCGGCGTACAGCGCGAGATGATTCCACAGCCGCAGCCCGGTCGTGACCTCGATCGGGACGGTCGACGCTTTCGCGACGACGTTCAGCGTGCCGGTCGCCTCGAACGTGAGGTGCTCGGAGTCGCCCGCCGGGTTGTAGACCTTGAACTTGATCGGCAGCGTGTCGGCCTTGCCGATCGTCGAGTACGCGTACTCGAAGCCGGTCGTCGCATCGAGCCCGAGCCAGCTGATCGCGCCGTGCCGTTGCTCGGGCAGGATCTTGTATTGGACGTGGACCCCGCCGGTCGCGAGGTGGCCGTCGAGCCCGTGATACGACTCGGACTCGTAATAGCCGTTCGCGAACACCGACCAGCGCGGATGGCCCCAACGCCCGAAGTTCGCGCCCGCCATGATCGCGAGGTTGAACACGATGCCGCCGAGCTCGTGGCTCGAGCTGCCGAACGACGCATCGGTCGCGAGCGCGCCGTTTGCGACGACACCGACCATCAGCTCGCCCGGCAACACCGCGTAATCGACGCCCAAGCCGTGATCTGCGATCGCGCTCGTCGACGCGAACGCGCTGAGCAGCGCCGGAATCTGAGCGGTCTGAAACAGCGTGTTGAACTGCGTCTCGGCGTTCGTGATCAGATCCGGCACCGACAGGTTCAAGTAGCTCGCGAGCTGCGCGCCGTTCTGATTGAGCTGGACCGTCACCGTCGAGTCGGCGCGCGCCCCCGCGGCGTAACCCGCGATGACGAAGCCGACGATCGCAGCGCGCATCTGGGGAGCGTACGCGAATCGGCGAACGCGCTACCAGAAATCGAACCCGAGCGCGGCTTGCACGATCAGCGGGTTGACCATGACGTCCATCTTCGCGGTGCCGACCTCGACCGTGCCGAACGCTGGGATGTTCGGCGTGGCGACCTGGATGTGCTCGGCGGTCGCGTGCGCGTCCATCAACGCGATGAACTTCACGTCGAGCCGCGCGTAGAACAGCTTCGACAACCGAACATCGAGGCCGGCCTGTAGTGCGAGCCCGGGCGCGGGGTCGACCGTGAACTTCGGTTGCGAAACCGCAGTCAGGATCGGGTTCGTCATCTTCGCGTCGGTCGCGATCAGCATCGCGAACCCCAAGCCGGCGTACGGGCGAAACCGACCGTGGTCGATGAGCTGATAGACCGCGGTCAATACCGGCGGTGCTGCGGTCGCTTCGCCGAGCTCGGGGCCGAGCGCAGGCACGCCGGTCGGAATGCCGAGCGCGGTCGGCGCGATCGATTGGTTCGCGAGCGTGCCGGTCGCGCGGAACTTCACGGTGAACGGCGTGCCGAGCACGGTCTCGAGCGACAGCCGATCGTGCAGCCACGGCAACACGACACCGACGATCAGCGCGGGAATCGTCGCCCCCGATACCGTTGCGCCCGACCCCGCGATCGGACCGTCCATCACCGCGAGGCTCGCCGGGCCGTCGACGTCCGCGAGCTGGAGCTCGTTCGACGACGACAGCGGCTTGACGAATGCGACGCCGAGCCGGAGATAGAGCCGATGCCGGCGCTCGGGCTTGAGCAGCGACGGCTGCGGCGCGATCGGCGTGACCGCGACGCCGACCGAAGCATCGGGTGCAGGATCGGCGCGGACCTCGCCAGCGACTACGCCGAGCGCGACGACGATCGCGAGCGCGCGCATCACTTCAACCCTCCGCGCAGCGCGGGCGACACGAGCTGGAGCGCCATCTCGCCCTGCGGGATCAACAGGCCGATCGAGCCCGACGTGCCGAGCGGGCCGTTGATGTTTACCGTGACCGGCACATCCGCAATGTTGGTCAGCGAGATCGCGATCCGGCCGTCCGGCTGGACGTTGACCGGACCGCTGAGCGAAACGCTGAGCGGCTTGGAATGAATGTCGTGATCGGACGCGGTGATGTTGAGATCGGGCGCATCCATATACAGCTCGAGCGACAGCTTCATCTGCGGCGGCCCGCCACCGCCGTCGACGATGTAGCCGAGGATCGGCCCCCCGCCCGCTGGCTCGCGAATCCGCAGGATCGAAATCCCGGTGTCGTTGTCGAGCGTGAATAGCCCGCCGATCACGCCGGCGCTGAGCTTGACCGACGTGCCGTACATGATCTGCGGCGTGACCGTCACCGGGATACAGCTCGCCGCGTTCGAGCCGTCGGGTAGCGTGCAGTTCATCGCGAGCGCGCCGAGCTCGACCGGCGTCGCGCCCGAGATGTAGATGCAATTCTCGACGTCCGGCGTCGACGGCACGCAATCCGCGCCATCGAAGCTCGCATCGCTGATGATTCCGGACGTACTGACGACTCGCAACGCCGCTTGGTTCGCGGTCGATGGCTGCTCGCCCGCGTCGACGAACGCCGAGCCGTTGATGTCGGTGTACGGGTTCGCGGTCGCGACCATGAACGTCGAGCCGCTCGGCGTGGTCGCGGTGAACGGGATGACGATGTTCGGGCCACCGCCGGCGCCGGTGCCGGCGCTCGCGAGCGGGTCGAAGCTCGCCGCCGCGCCGCTCGGGCCACAAACCTCGCCGCCCTGACAGCTCGCGCCGCCGTTGTCGGTGACCAGCGTCAACTTGTACGACGAGCCGACGACCCACGGCTGGTCGGGCACGAACGTCGTGGTGCGATCGTGATGCTCGATCGTGCCGGGCACGGCGGCCATGCACGTGCCGTTGGTATCGACCTGCTCGACCCGCACGCTGCCGGTGCCGCACGTCGCGCCGAGCGTGATCGACGGCGCGTTGACCGGTTGGGTGAAGCCGATCACGATCGGCTCGTCGGCGGCGATCGTAAATGGCTGGTAGAGGTCATCGCTGTTCTGGCCGCTCGAGCAGCGCCCCGGGCTCGTCGAATCGCTGGCGGTCAACGAACACGGCACGCCGGGATTGAGCGCCGACACGCTGAGCGGATACGCGGTCGAATCGAAGAACGGCATCGCCAACGCCAGCGGCGAGGTCGTCGCGAGTGAATTGCCGGCGAGATCGCGCACGTCCTTGAACTGGATCTCGTACGTCCGGGAATACGCGAGCGGCGCGAGCGGACGCACGACGATCGCCGAGCCCGCGCTCTCGATGTCCGCGGCCACTGCGGTGCCGGTGCTGTCGTCGAGCTCGATGCCACCTGCCCTCGCGCGCTCGAGATCGATCGGCTCGCTGAAGATCAGCTCGACGCCTTCGTCGGCACGCAGCTCGTCCGGCGGCGATGGCTTGGTGTACGTCGGGGGCGTCGTGTCGGCGGCCGGCGTCACCGACGTGTCGGTGATCAGCTCGAGCACGAGGTTCGTCGGTGCGGTCGTGACGCCGAGCAAGCCCAGCTCCATCGACGATACGGTTTCGATGTCGAGCACACCGTCGGTCGCGGTGACGATGCCTGCGGCTTGCAAGCCGAGCACGGTCTGCGCGAGCACCGCATTGCCGGTCGGATCGAGCGTGAACACCGCGACATCGAGCGTCAGGTCGACGTACAGCGGCGCGCGATCGTTCTCCGGCGATTGGTCGGCCGCTTGATTCGGATTGCGATACATCCGGCCGCCACCGTCGGTGAGCAGCTCGATCTCGATGTTGCCGGTCGACACGCCGAGCGGAATCTGCCCGCCGAGGCTGACGTCGAGGCCGCTGATCTCGAGCCGCTGCCCTTTGCGCAGCGTGAACGCGATCGGCCCGCCGAGCGCCTTCGGATCCGCAAGCTCGGTCGCGAGCACGCTCGGCAACAACGTCGAGGTCTGTGCCCCGATCAGCGGGCTCGACAGATCGATCGTGTTCGTCGGACGGCCGTTGCGCGGAGCCGCGTTGCCCGGATCGCCACTCTGCCGCGTACGCAGCACCTCGGCGATAGGGCCAATCGAGCCGCGACTATCGGCCGGCGCGATCGCGATCGCCGACGGCGCGATCGCCTGACCGCCGCGATCGACGATCGCAGCGCCGAGCTTGAGCATGTACGTCTCGCCGGCGAGTAGATCGGCGTCGGGGTCGATCGCGACGTGGATGCCGTCGGTGAGAATGTCCGCCGGTACTTCTCTGCCGGACGGATCGAGCAGCTCGAACGCACCGGGCGCGAGCACGACGGTGCGCGGGTCGAGCGGCTCCGAAAACAGCAGCTCGATCGTCGAGCTCTCGATGATCGGCCGATACGTGCCCGGGCTGGTCGGCGCCGACCCGTTGACCGCGACCAGTGCCGGTGCAGCCGCGCGCGGTCGCGTCGTGCGGGTCGTGAACGTCGCGATCGTGCCGCCCGCCGGAACGTTCTGCGCCGCCGGATCGAGCGCGGGTTGAACCACGAGGCTGTACTGCGTGCCCGGTGCGAACGGCGCGGTATCGACCTCGATCGTCTTGCCGTCCATCGACACGGTCGGCGTGATCGCGAGTGGACCGTTCGGCCCGGTGATCGCGAACGACGTCGCGAGCGCACTGGCAACGATCGGGTCGGAGAACGTGACGACGATGCGGGTCCCGACCGGGACGTCGAGCTCGCCGTTGACCGGATACGAGAACACCACACCGGGCGCTGCATTCGCGAGCGGCGCCACCGGACTCGAGCAACCTGCGATCGCGACTGCGATCGCGCCAGCGACGGATCGCGCCATCCCTCAACCGTATCAAGGCCGTTCGAGCGAAAGATAGCGCTTCGCGCAAGTCTGTGACGCGCCGCACCGCGGCAAGCTCAACGAGCCCTTTCCCTGACCGCCATCGTCACCTCGACGCGATCGGTGCTGCCGGCGACGCGCTGCCACGTCAGCTCGACGATCTCGAACGCTCCGGTCGCGTCGAGTGCGCGCCGCGTGCGGTCGATCCTGGCTTCGCTAAACGTCTCTCCGGGCGCCACGGTACTCGCTCGCCGAATCGCAGTGTCGGACACCTTCACGTTGCCGACGATCTTCACGCTGTCGATCGTCAGTTGCGGCCCGCGAACGATCGGCGCGACTAGCTCGACGCCGGTTGGTTGCTTGGAGGTCACGGTCGGCGAGATGTCGACCATGCCGTAGCCGGCGTCGCCGTAGTACTCGCGCACCCGCGCGACGTCGCGCGCGACGTCCTCGGGCGACAACCACGCCCCCGAGCGTACGCCGAGCAACCCTCGAGCGCACGACGACCGCCGAGCGGCTCGATCTCCTGGCCACCCGCATCG
>CAZDGY010000138.1:0-10225 GCA_964504685.1 uncultured Kofleriaceae bacterium
ATGCATCGATGAAGTCGTCGGGTGCGGACGAGTCGCTCGGCAGCAAAGCGCACCTCCGCAGCTACCTCGTCCACGTCGGCGGCAAGCACCTCGCCGCTCACCGCGCGTAGCCCCGTTCGTACCGAGCGCGCATCCTATCGCTACGGCGCGAAGCCCGCGGCGGACGTCGTGAAGATCTCGCCCGAGCTGGGCGTCGGCACGATGACGCTCTGGAAGATCGATTCGACGTAGAGCCCGGCGGCGGCGAGCGAGCCGAAGTCAGGCACGTCGGTCGACGCCACGATCGTATGGTTCGCGGCCAGCATGCTCGCGTCCGACGGTGCGGTGAATAGCGAGCCAGCCTCGGTGCTGATCTGCGGGAACGCGATCGCGGTGAGGTCGGTCGGCAGCACGATGTCCCAGACGATGTTCTGCATCGGGCCCTGCCACGCGAGCTGGACGTCCGAGGCAGCTGCCGTAAACGTCGGCGCAGTCCACGTCAGCGCCAACGTCGGCAGATCGCCGAGCGCGAGCGATGGCGTGATCGCCGGCAGCGGAAAATCAGTCGTCGAGAAGTTGATCGCGGTCGGCGCGCCGGCGATGTCGAGCGTGGTCACGACGCTGCCGACCGTGGCGTGGACGACCGCGGCATCGACCGCGAGGCCGTCGTAGAGCATGCCGGTCGCCCCGAGCGGCCCCTGGGCGTACGCAAGGCCGTCGACGAGCTGCGCCCAATCGAGCGACGGCGCGACTCCGGTGAGCGTGACCGGAACCTCGGTGCCGGTCGTCGACCACGTCGCGGGAGTCAGCATCGCGTCGCCTGACGACAGATCGGCCTGGCCGGCGACGTAGCCGATCACTTGCTGTGGCGTGCTCGAGTCATACGCGAGCACGAGCGCGTCGACGATCGTGTCGCTGCCTTCGCACGGCGCGATGACGGTGACCGTGTCGGGCAACGTCGTCGTCGCGATCGCGTTGCAGCCGAGCTCGATCGCGTAGGCCGCCGCAGGGATCGAGCTCGTCGGCGCCACGGTCAGCGCGCCGGCGACGACCGCGACGTTGGGATCGGCCGGGCCGTGGATCGTGATCGTAGCGCCGGCCGCGGGCGCGAGCGTCGTGATCACCGACAGGGTCGTCGTGGTCGTCACGAGCTGGCCCGGGAACACCACGGTGATCAGCGCGCCATCGGTGACGCCGATCGTCGCGGTGCCGGTCGCATCGGCGGTCTGTTGATCGAGGATCGAGCCGGCCGCATCGTGCGAGACCACGGTGACGCCGCCCTCGGGTGCTTCGCCGCCGAGCGCGATCACCGTAGCGGTCGTCGACGGGGGCGCCGGTGCGTTGCTGCAGCCGGCGAGCAGCGCGGCGAAGACGAGCGAGCGAGACATCGCGCGCACGCTACTCCACCTCGGCCGGACATCGTTGAGGAACGATGCCCCATGCCGCATGCTAGGGTCACAGCCGTGCCGATTCCCGCCGAGCGCCGCCGCAGCTACCTTGCGCGCCAGGTCGCGACGATGGTGCTGTCGCAGGTCCAGGTCGAGTCGCCCATGGCGATCGTGCGCGCCGCCGCATGGTCGAACTCGCTCGCGCGGATGGGCGTACACCTGCCGCTGTTTGTCGTCCACGACATCGGCGTGATGCTGTCGCTGTCGCGCGGCAGCGGCGGTTACGTGCTGCGTGCGCGAGAAGCTCAGCTCGCGCGGATCCAGATGCCGACCGGCATGAAGGGCCAACTCGACCAGTACCGGCGATTGCTCGAGAACATCGTGAGCTCCGAGGTGATCGAGCGACTCGCCGGTCTTCGGCTGCGCGACGAAATGGTCGCGGTGCTGCTGTCGCGCATTCTCGGCGACACCTACAACCGGTGGCGCGATCGCGGCAAATCGAGCGGCGTCGAGTCACTGCCGCTCGATCTCGGCGTGCTCGGCGAGATCGATTTCGCCGATCACTTTCGCGACTTCGATCCGCGCGCGACCTGGGGCTTCCTCGAGCACATCGTCGCGCAGTCGATGCACGTCTACACCCAGGTCGAGCTGATCGATCTCGACACCGTGCGGTTGCTCGGCTTGTTCAAGGAAGACTCCGCGAGCGGGTCCGAGGCGCTTGGCAGCGCGATCGATCTCGTCGATCTGTTCACCGCGCTCGGCTCGCCCGAGGCGCACGACGTCGCGAACTTCTCGCTCGATTTGTTGCCGAGCGTGCTCGAGACGCGGCGGTCGACCGGTGCGCAGACGTTCTCGGTCGATGGCTATGCGTCGATCGAGCGCAAAGGCAACATCGATTCGCTCGTGCTGTCAGAGCTCGCTTATGACCGCGAGATCTTCGAGCAGAAGATCGTCGACAACGAGCTGCTCTACTACGGTCGCGATAAACAGCGCGAGGACGAGCGCCGGCTGCAGTACATCCTCGTCGACTGCTCGGCGTCGATGCGCGGGCAGCGCCAAGTGTTCGCACGCGGCTTAGCGCTCGCACTGATCAAGAAGCTATCGCTCGCGGGCGACGAGATCTGGGTGCGGTTCTTCGACTCGCGGTTGCACGAGACCGTGAAGATCAACCGCTCGGGCCAGGTGCCGGTGCCCTATCTGCTGTCGTTTCGCAGCGAGCGCGGGCGCAACTACAGCAAGGTGTTTCGCCAGCTGCTCGTCGAGACCACGCGGTTGCGACGCGAGCAGAAGCGGCGGGTCGTGATGTACATCATCACCCACGGCCAGTGTCATATCGAGCCCGAGCTCGCGACCGCGCTCAAGCAGCAAGCGTTCCTGTACGGGATCGTGGTGCTGCCGTCGAGCGAGCAGCTGCCGGAGTTCGTGCCGTTGCTCGACCGCTCGCAGATCGTGACCTCGGACGCGCTGACCTCGCGAGCCGAACGACAACGCCGCGCGCTCGACATCGTCGGCGATGCAACGAAGAAGCCCGAGCCGACGACGTCGCTGCCATCGTCGGCGAGCCTGCGCGATATCCCGGCGTTCAAGGCCTGAGCGTCGACGCGGCTACCGCTTCTTCCTCTTGAACACGCCGGTTCGCTCCATCGCGTCCTTGACCTTGGGATCGTCGCCGCACTTCGCCCGGATCTCGGCGTCCATCGCCTCGACGTCGGCTATCGTTTTGTGACCGGCGGCTAGCTGGTCGTTGATCTTCGCCATGATCTCGTCCTTGTGCTCGAGCAACTTGGCTTTCACGTCGGTGTCCGAGTGGTCGGCCCGGCCCGCCATCAGCCGCATGGTGTTCTCGCGGATCTTCTTGGCGAGCGGTTCGAGCGCCAGTAGTCGATCGGCGTGCCTGCTGCAGTCGCCGTCGAACGCGAGCAGGATCGGCGAGGTCTTGAACGAATACTCGATCGTATCGGCGACGATTGTATCGCGCAGCTTGATGTCATCGAGACTCGGGACCGCGGATCCGGACCCGTCCGCTGCAGATCCTTCGGTCGGCTTCGCAGCGGGCGTCGACTTCTCACACGCGACGAGCGCGATCGCGAGCAACACCGTTCGAGTCATTGCTTCTTCTTGAGCCCGACGCGCGCAACGGCGCGCTTGAACGCCGGATCGTTGGCGCACGCGGCCTTGAGCAGCTTCTCTTTGGCATCGGCCTCGGCCTGGGACAACCCCGTCGCCTTGAGCGCCGCCGCGAGCTTGGCGGTGATCTCGGGCTGCTTGGCTTTCATCCGCGCCTTGTAGAGCGCGAGCTGCGCCGGATCGGACTCCACGGTCTCGAGGGTGTCTCGGATCTGCTGCGCGAGTGGCTCGAGATCGAGCATGCGCGTCGCTTCGGCGAGACAGTCGCCGTCGAACGCGAGCGCGATCGGCATGATCTGTTCGGTGTACTCCGCCATCTGATCGACCATGACGTCGACCATGTGATCCATCGCCGCCGGAGTCGAGCCGGCGTCTTCCGGTGCGCTCTTCTTGCAAGCGGTCACGGTCACGGTCACGAGCGCGAGCGCGGCGATCGAGGTGCGAAGCATGGGCTACTGCTTCTTGCGCACGCCGGCGCGCTTCATCGCATCTTGGAACGCCGGATCGCTCCCGCACTTCGTGTCCATGTCTTGGCCTTTGGCCCTGACGTCTGCTTCGGTGACTCCCGCAGCGGTGAGCTTCGCTTTCATCTTGGCTTCGGTCTCCGCCTTGCTCCGTTGCATCTGGGCGCGCACCGCCGCTTGGCGCGCCGGGTCCGAATCGAGCACCGCGACGCTCGCGCGAAGCTTGTCGCCGAGCGGCTCGAGCGTGAGCATCCGCTTGGCCTGCGCGGCACAGTCACCGTCGAACGCGAGGATCAGCGGGACCATCTGCTCGCTGAGCGCATTCATCTCGTTGACCATGGCCTCGACCTCGGCGTCTGCCGAACCCGAGCCCGAGCCCGAATCTGTCTTCTTACAGCCGCCCGCGAGTACAGCGACCAGTGCAGCGACGACGATCGCGGCTCTAACCATGGCGACCTAGCCTTTCTTCTTGCGCAGGCCGGTGTGGTTCATCGCGTCCTGGAACGCCGCATTGTCAGCGCACTTGGACTTCATGTCGGCCTCGCGGTGGTCTAGGTCGTCCTTCGACAGGCCCACAGCGGCGGCTTTCTTCAGGACCACGGCCATCAGCTCGTCCTTCTTGCCCGCCATCGCCGCCTTGAAGGCAGCCTGCTTTGCCGGATCCGCCTCGAGCGCCAACATCTCCGCGCGGATCTTGTCGGCGGAGGGCTCAAGCACCATCATCCGCTTCGCCTGCGCCGCACAGTCGCTGTCCCACGCTGCGAGGATCGGTAGCATCTGGTCGGTGTAAGTCATCATGTCGGCGAGCATCGCGTCGATCGCCTTGGGATCCGGCGCCGTCGCCGAACCCGAGCCCGAGCCCGAGCCCGACTTTTCGCATCCTGTCGCAAGGACAGCGACGAGCGCAGCGACGACGATCGTTCGACTCATACCGCCCTCTCTAGCATGGTAAGCATCCAGCTCGTGGCGCGTCGTACGTTGAACTCGATCGAGACGACTGCAGACCAAGCGCAAGCGCTGGTTCAGCAGGGCAGGTGGGTCGACGCCGAGCGCCACTATCGCGAGCTGATCGCGCAGACCCACGTCATCAACTACGAATACGACGATTGGTTGCGCCGGCTCGCCGACATCTATCACCAGCTCGGCCGCAGCCGCGAAGCCGCGTTCATCTACATCTACCTGCACTACTTCGAGATGGCGCGCGGCCAGCTGCCCGATGGCGAGCACATCGTGTTGCGCGCGCGGCTCGCCGAGCTCGACAAGAAGTGGTCGGAGGCAGCTCAGCTCTATCAGCAGGCGCAGCTGCCGGTGCATGCCGCGGTCGCGTACGAGCGCGCGAAGCTCGATCCCGAAGCAGCGGCCGCGTGGAAAGCGTTGCAGCACCATCCCGGCCTCGCGCAGCGCGCGTACGAAGCTGCGCTCGTCCACTTTAACTACGGGCTCGCGGCGGAGCGGCTCGACGCTCACGCGCCCGAAGCGCGCCGCGCCTTGGTCGAGAGCCAGCGCCAGCTCGAGCAAGTCGCCGATGACTTCGAACAAATCGGCGAGCTCGAGCGCGCGTTCGATTGCTTTCAGATCTTGCTCAAGCTCGGCAAGGAATCGTCGCAGTTCGAGAACCTGGCCGAGGGCTACGTCAACTGCATCCGCGTGCTGCGTCACGACAACTTGAAGTTCTACGTGCTGCAGTACTACGAGGACTTCATCAAGCTCGCGCTCGAGCGCAGCGAGCTCCACGCGGCGGCGACGCTCTATCAAGAAGCCGCGGCGTTCGCGGCGCGCGCGGGGCTGCCGTACGACCGCCACTACCAACACAAGAGCGCGCTGACCTGGGTGCGCTGCGCCGATCGCTTCGTCGAGACCGGCGTGCCGGTGCAGATGACCGAGAACGCGTTGCTCGCGGCGGCGTCGCAGCACTCCGCGGTCGGCGATTACCCCGCGGTGCGCGAGTGCTTCGAGCGGCTCGCCGGGCTCGAGCTGCCGGATCGCGCGAAGAAACGGTTCGCCGCGATCGCCCAACGTTATCGCGGTCTCGCCGCACCGCCGGTCGAGCTACCGGGCTTGCCCGACTACTTGAAGCAGCAGCATGCGTACGCCGACATCTGGTTCTTCGACCTGCTCGAATGGGAGATGAACGGCGATCCGTACTCGGTCGCAGCGTCGATCGTTGGCGACTTGCGCTATCCGAACGGCATCCGGCGGCGCGCGCTCGTCGTGCTGTTGACCCTCGCCGACGCGCAGCACCGCAAGGCCGACACCGATCCCGAGACTCAGATCGCGATCGCCGAGCTGGTCGGCGAGCTGCAGTCGTATCCGGCGCTGTCGCCGCTCGAGAAGTTGTTCGCATCGCCCGATCCGCAGATCCGTCGGGCGGCGGTGAAGGCGTTGCGCTTTCTGTTCTTCAAGCGGTCGTTCGTGATCGTGCGCAAGGCGCTCGCCGACGCCGATCCCCAGGTCCGCGAGGCCGCGCTGCTCGCGATCGGCGGGCTGCACTTCCCGCACGCGTTCAACCCGCTCGCGCGGATCTATCGCGAGTCGACTGACCCACGAGTGCGCGCCGCGGCGCTGCAATCGATCGGCAAGATCCAGACGGTCGAAGCCGGCGAGTTCCTCGTCATGGTGCTGCGCCAAGAATCCGGGGCGCTGCGCGAGGCTGCGCAAGCGGCGCTTGCCGCGCTCGACAACGCCGACGTCATCCCGATCCTGCGCCAGCACCACGAGATCGAGACCAACGCAGCGGTGCGCGAGACGCTCGGCGAGCTGCTGCGCAAGCACTGATGGCGCTCACCGGCATGGCGGTGTGCGGTGAGTGACCGTGTACGAGCACGCCTCGATGCTACGCCGCGTCGTCACGCTCGGGGAATCCATGCCGGTCGACGGACACGAGTCGGGATGCTGGGCCAAGTGATCGAGCAACAGCGTGCAACACGCCGGTAAGTCGGGCGTGTGGCGGTCGAAGAACGCGACCTCACCGACGCGGACGTGCGCGTCGAGCGACGTCCGGCAGCGGCCGAGCGCGGCCTCGTCGGAGCTCGCGCGAGGCTCGGCGGCAGGCCGCGCGATCGCGTCGGCGAACAGCTTCGTGATCTCGCCGAGGTGCGTCGCGCTGACGTCGTCGAGGATGGCGTCCGAGCAGCCATGGTGGGAGAACACGGCCTTGCCATGGGCCACGTAGGTCGTGACCTCGAGCGTCTCCGCGTGGCACCGGATCCCTTGATTCGGCGTGGTCAGCCACGGCGATGTGGCGACATCGTTATGGATCGTCGCGAGCTCCGCCGCGGTGAAGCAGCCGGTCGTGTTCTTGCCGCCGGGCCCGGTCGAGCGCCACGCGCCGCTCGCGTAGACCAGGTCGGCCAATTTCGTCGCCGGGTCTCCGCCGACGATGCGATCGATCTCGAACAGCGCGTCGCCCGGCTCAAACAGCAAGTCGATACGATCATAGCCCAGCCGGACCACGCGCCGCACCGACGCATCGCAGACGGCGGTCTTCGCCATCGATTCATTCGGTGGTGGAGCACTCGGTGGAGCGGTAGTGACAGCGCTCGTCGCGCACGCGGTGAGCATCGACAGCGCGAGCACCGAGGTCGAGGCGAGTAGCTTCATCATGGCTAATGGTTGGCGTTCGCGGCCTGGGCCGCAAGGTTGACCTCGTCGGCCGCTGCGTCGAGGAGCTGCTTCGCTTTCTCAGCGTGGCCTCCGAGTTTGCCGTCGTTCGCGGTCTGCGCGGCCTCGAGCTTCGTGTACGCCTGACCTATCAACGACTGCGCGGCGGCGAGGTTCGGGTGGCGGTTGCTGCTCACGTTCTGCGCCGGAGCGGCGAACACGAGGCTGAGTGGAGCGGCGAGGGCAAGCGCGATCATGGCGGTACGCAACATCGGATCTCCTGAGGTGGTCGTCCGTGGTTGACACGCGCGCCGGCCGATCTTGCGTGGCAATCGCCGCGCGGCACCAAGTCGGGGGAATTTCAGGGCTCGATGCCTCATACTGGGCACCGAGGCGATGGCGACTGTGGACCACCTGGACGACGACGCGTTGCTCGCGTTCGTTCAAGGCAAGGTGGCCCCAGCGGAGGCCGCGGCGGTCAACAGCCACATCGACGACTGTGCCGAGTGCCGGCGAGTGCTCGCCGAGACCGCGCGCTATTACCTCGAGCACAGCCTGCACACGACCGCAGCCGACGTGCGACCGGCGCGCGCTCCGGCTCACCCCGACACCGCGCGCTATGTCGTGCTCGGCGTGCTCGGCACGGGCGCGAGCGGCGTCGTCTATGCCGCTTTCGATACCAAGCTCGATCGCAAGGTCGCGCTCAAGCTGTTGCGCGCCGCGGCGGCGACCGAGACCGCGCAGGCCGAACGCCTGTTGCGAGAGGCGCAGGCGCTCGCCCGGCTGGCGCATCCGAACGTGATCGCGGTCCACGACGTCGGCACCCTCGATGGCCGCGTGTTCATCGCGATGGAGTTCGTCGACGGCACGACGCTGACTCGTTGGTTGCGCGAGCGCGCCCGATCGTGGCGCGAGATCGTCGCGGTGTTCAAAGGCCTCGCGCACGGGCTCGCCGCTGCGCATGCGGCCGGCATCGTCCATCGCGACTTCAAGCCGGACAACGTCCTGGTCGGCAGCGACGATCGGCCGCGGATCGTCGACTTCGGGCTCGCCGCCGCGCTCGGTGCGTCGCCGATGACCGGCGATCTCGTCGGGACGCCGGCGTACATGGCGCCCGAGCAGCTGCGCGGCGAGGCGAGCGGCGCGGCCTCGGATCAGTTCAGCCTGTGCGCCGCACTCTACGAGGCGCTCTACGGCGAATCGCCGTTCGGCGGTGACACGCTGACCGAGCGGATCGCCGAGGTGACCGCAGGGCGGGTGAGGCCGGCGCCAAAGGCGAGCGCGATTCCGGCGTGGCTGCGCGCTCGCGTGGTGCGCGGGCTGAACGTCGCGGCTGCGGATCGTTATCCGTCGATGACCGCGCTGGTCGCGGCGCTCGACCACGATCCGTCGCGAGCGCGCCGGCGCTGGCTCGCCGTTGCGGGCGCGACCGCCGTCGCGATCGGCGCGGTCGTCGTCTATCGAGCGGCGATGCCGTCGCCGAATGCATCGTGCAGCGGCGCCGATCACGAGGTGGCCGACGCGTGGGCCGCGCACCGGCCCGCGATCGCGGCGGCGTTCGCGGCGACCGCCAAGCCGTACGCCGCCGATCAGCTCGCGACCGTCGACACGCTGATCGACGCCTACACCTCCGGCTGGGCGCGCATGCGGACCGACGCGTGTGAAGCGACCCGCGTGCGCGGCGAGCAATCCGACGAGCTGCTCGACCTCCGCATGGCGTGCCTCGACGCGCGGCTGCAACAAGTGGCGGCGCTCGCAGATGCGTTCGCGCACGCGGACGCCGCGGTCGTCCAGAACGCGGTCCACGCCGTGCAAGCCTTGCCGCCGATCGACGACTGCGCGAACGCGACCGCGTTGCGTGCGCCGACGCCACCGCCTGCGGATCTCGCGACACGCGCCCGCGTCGATGCGTTGCACGCCACGCTCACGAAGCTTCGCGTTCAGCGCGACGTCGGTCGTTATCGCGACGTCGCGCAGCAGCTCGTCGCCGCGCTCGCCGAAGCGCGCGCGGTCCACTATCGACCGATCGAGGCAGAGGCGCTCGCGCTCGATGGCCTCGTGCGAGCCGATCTCGACGACGCACCGGGCGCCGAGCAAGCGTTCCGCGGCGCGCTCGCGGCAGCCGAGGCCGGGCGGCGCGCCGACCTCGTGATCGCCGCGTTGACCGGGTTGACGTTCGTCGTCGGGTACGGTCAGGCCCGCGATGCCGAGGGCGAGGCACTGAGCCAGCAGGCGCTCGCGGTGATCGAAGGCACCGGCGGCAGCGATCTGCTATCGGCGCACGTGCTCGACGATCGCGGTTCGCTGCGATTTCGCGAGGGCAAGTACGCCGAGTCGATCGACGACCACCGCGCCGCGCTCGCGTTGCTCGAGCACGCGCTCGGGCCCGATCATCTCGACGTCGCGAACGCGCACAACAACCTCGGCGCGCCGCTCGAGGCGCAGGGCAAGTACGCCGATGCGCTGGTCGAGTTCCAGCGCGCGCAGCACATCTACGAGACCAAGCTCGGGCCGAACCACCCCGACGTCGCGATGGCCGAGAACAACGTCGCCGCCACCCAGCGCGATCTCGGCAACTTTCGCGCGGCGGTGCAGCTGTTCGAGCGCGTGCTCGCGACCAAGGAGAAGCTCTACGGCCCGGATGCGCCCTCGGTCGACGCGACGCTG